>CAMTWQ010000106.1:0-12763 GCA_947085465.1 uncultured Alphaproteobacteria bacterium | reverse complement strand
TCGGGTGGCGGTTTGCTTTCTGTGGCACTTTCCCTGGGGTCGCCCCCGACGGGCATTACCCGGCACCGTGTTTTCGTGGAGCCCGGACTTTCCTCCCCCGTAAACGGAAGCGGCCATCCAGCCATCTGACCCGATATATATCGTTGTTGCCACAGGGCGCGTCAATGCCATTGCAAAACGCTTGACCATTCATACAATAATTTGTATATTTGTATAATGAGTATGGAAGAGAAGCCGGTCCGGTGGATGGGATCTTCAAGAAAAGACCTGAAGACATTTCCTAAACCCGTCCAGCGCGATGTGGGGCAGGCGATTTACGCCGCGCAACGGGGCGAAGAGTACCCCTCGGTCAAGGCGCTCAGGGGGTTCGGAGGGCGCTTGGTTCTGGAAATCGTTGCGCCGTTTGATGGCGACACCTACCGGGCTATCTACACCGTGAGATTGCGCGACGTGATCTATGTGCTTCACGCCTTCCAGAAGAAGGCCCGGCGTGGAAGCAGTACGCCACAAAAACAAATTGACATGATCCGCCAGCGATTGGCCGAGGCGGAACGTGATTACAGAGAAAGGCAAAACTGATCATGGTGAAACGCAAGCTGAATCTGGTGGAAGAAAGCACCGGCAATGTATTTGCCGATCTTGAATTTCCCAATCCCGAAAGAGAATTGCTCAAGGCACGGCTGACCCTGCAAATTTATCGCATCATTAAAGAACGCGGCCTGACCCAGGCTGGGGCTGGAAAAGTCCTTGGCATCAAGCAGCCACATGTCTCAAGCCTGATGCGCGGCCGCTCGGGAACATTTTCCGCCGAACGGCTCATTGAATTTCTTGCCGCGCTTGATCAGGACGTGGAAATTTCCGTTGGGCCGAAACGCAAGGCGCACAGTGAACTATCTGTTATTGTGCGCTGATAAAGCCGCAAGGATCGCCGACGTTTGCGCATCCGCCACGCCATCCACGTTTGATGGGCGGAAATGCCGCTGAAAAGCAGTGATAACGGCGCGGGTCTGGACACCGTAAATTCCGGTTTGTGGAACCTCATAACCAAAGCGGGCCAGCGCCTGTTGCAAATCGGAAATATCGGGGCGTGAAGCAGTGTCGAGTGTGATCTGATCTGGCCATAGGCCCACCCCCTGCGCGGCCAGCCATTGCCAGTCGAACAATTCGCCGGGGTCACGTTTACGTCCTGGCGCGACATCGGAATGGCCCAGCACATGTCGCGGCGGGATCGGGTGGCGTGATAAAATTTCATTCGCCAATTCCGCCAGCGCCTGCATCTGCGTTTCCGCAAAATTGCGATAGCCCAGTTCATGCCCGGGATTAACCAGTTCGATTCCGATGGAGCGGCTGTTGATATCGCGCTCGCCCGCCCAATAGGAGACGCCCGCATGCCAGGCGCGGCGCTCCTCCGCCACCAGCCGGTAGATCCGCCCATCTTCATAAATCAGATAATGCGAACTGACTTTCGCTTTCCCATCCCGCAGCCGCGCCAGCGCATGTTCTGGCGAAATCATCCCCGTGTAATGCAGCACCAGCATGTCAATCACGCTACCAGGCGCGCGCGCATTTTGGTTTGGCGAAGGGCGCTCAATGATCTGCATCTTATGGCCCCGTATCGACCAATGCCTTTTGCCGGCTGGATACAATGGCGACCCCGAACAGGGTTAAAATCCCCCCGGTTAACACCCTGGCGCTCAACGTATCGCCCATCATGGTCACGCCAAAAATTACACCCCATACAGGGGCCAACAGGGTAAGCGGCGCGGTCTGTGTCACTTCATAGCGTTGCAGCAGATAATACATGCCCGAATGGCCAATCAGGCTAGCGCCTAACGCCGTATATAATAAGCCACCCCATCCAACCCAGCTTGCCTGGGACATGGCGGCCATTTGCCCGTCCTCCAACAGCAGTGAAAGCGGCGCCAGCACTGGCCAGCTAAGCAAAGCTACCCATGCTTGCAGTTCGAACATGCCAACACCTTCAAGGCGGCGCATATAAATCATCGCCACCGAGCCGATTAGCGCCGCCAGAATGACCAGAATAAGCCCGTGCATATACTGAAACACCGCCGGATCGAAACCAATCACCATCACCCCAGTAAACGAAGTGGAAATACCAGCCCAGCGCCGCCAGTGTACTTTTTCCTTCAGAAACACAATTGACATGATGGTGGCGAAAGGCACGCCCAACTGACTGGCGATGGCGATTGTAGAAACATGCTCCGCCGCTGCAAGCCCCATATAGAATATGGCGAAATGCACCCCGCCCATGGTCAGTGAAATAATCACAATCGGGCGCATCTGCCCCGGGTGCAGCTTCAGCCATGGCAGTAAAATCATGCTGAGCAGGAAAAACCGCAGGCCGGTAAACAGGATCGGCGGCAGCTCGCTCACGCCCGCCTTTCCGGCGACGTAATTAAAGCCCCACACCAATGTAATGAACAGGATCAGAGCTAGGTGCGGTGGGGACATCAGGCTTTTTAAGTGATGCCCCGTTGTTTGGCAATCCTGTCGTAGGCGTCATTGATGACCGCCACTTTATCATTGGCCACGGTGACAAATTCCTCCGGCATGCCCTGGGCTATCAGCCGGTCAGGATGATTTTCACGCACCAGCGTCCGGTAGGCTTTTTTTAATTCCACATCAGAAGTCTCACGGGTTAAACCAAGGATCGCGTAGGGATCGGCCGCATCCGGCCCCACATGACCGGCCCGGATGCGTTGCCAGTCCGTATCTGAAAAACCGAAAATTCCCGCCACCGAGCGCAGGTAATTTTCCTCATTGGGATGAAACACCCCATCCGCCTGGGCGATATGAAACAACCCGTCAAGTAAATCCTCCAGCACCCGCGGGCGGCCGCGAAACATTGACGCAATCTGCCGGGCGTATTGCTCATATCCTGCCACGTCCTGGCGCACCATATTGAAAACTTTGGCAAAATTACCTTCTTCGGTGGCCTGCACCTGAAATACTTGTTTGAAGGCGTCAATTTCATCGCGGGTAACCACCCCATCGGCCTTTGCCATTTTTGCCCCAAGCGCAATCACGCCAATGGTGAATGCAACCCGGTTGGTATCGGCGCGCGGATCGAACGCATCGGCCTCTGTGGCGCGGCCCTGCTCATCCTGATCAACGGCGAAATGCCCGGCCAGCGCCCCTAGGACAGCGCCAAGCGGCCCGCCTATGGCCAGCCCTGCGGCAGCGCCAAATATTTTTCCCCAAATAGACATTATTCCTCCTTTAATTCGCGCAATATGGCAAATTTTGGGCCAGATTTATAGGCTTGAAGGGGAACAGCCTTTGCCGCTGAAAAATAAATGGGATTTTTGGATCGACCGGGGTGGCACCTTTACCGATATTGTGGCTCGCGCTCCGGACGGCGTGTTGCATACACGTAAGCTGCTGTCTGAGAAACCTGAGCAATATGGGGATGCGGCCCTGCTTGGGATTCGAGAGTTTCTTGGCATAGCGCCGGGCGCACCAATCCCGGTCCATCGCATTAGCGCCATCCGCATGGGCACTACAGTCGCCACCAATGCGCTTTTAGAACGAAGGGGCGAACCCACACTGTTGGTCACGACCTTTGGCTTTCGCGACGGGCTGCGAATCGGCACACAAAATCGTCCGCGTATTTTCGATCTGCATATCAAGTTGCCAGAAATGCTTTATGCAAAAGTCATAGAGGTCAATGAGCGGGTGCGGGCTGATGGTGTAATCGAGCGCGCGCCAGATATGGACACTGTGCGCCATGACTTGCAGGCCGCCTATGATGCTGGCCTTCGCGCCGTGGCAATCGTCTTTATGCACGCCTACCATTTTCCAGGGCATGAGCGCCTAGTCGCGGCACTGGCGCGCGAGATCGGGTTTGCGCAAGTCTCCGCCAGCCATGAAGTCAGCGCCTTGATAAAATTCGTTGGGCGCGGCGGCACGACGGTAGCAGACGCATATCTAACGCCCATCCTGCGCCACTATGCAGACCAGGTGGAGACCGAACTCGGCGCCGGTCACGGTGAAAAATGCCAATTGATGTTCATGCAATCTAACGGCGGCCTTACGAGCGCAAATCTCTTCCGGGGCAAAGACGCAATCCTGTCCGGCCCTGCGGGCGGGGTTACAGGCATGGCGCGCACAGCCAAATTGGCGGGTTTTGAAAAAATCATCGGCTTTGATATGGGCGGCACCTCAACCGATGTCTCACATTTCAACGGTGAGTTTGAGCGTGTATTCGATACGCAAATTGCTGGCGTCCGCATCCAGGCGCCAATGCTGCGCATTCACACGGTGGCGGCGGGCGGCGGCTCGATCCTGCACTTTGACGGCGCCCGGATGCGTGTTGGGCCGGATTCCGCTGGCGCTGATCCAGGCCCGGCCTGTTACCGGCGCGGTGGGCCGCTTACCATCACCGACGCCAATGTGATGCTTGGACGTTTGCTGCCGGAGCATTTTCCCTGCCTGTTTGGCGCTGAGGGCAACGCGCCGCTTGATGCGCAAATAGCCCGCGAAAAATTCGAGCAGCTCTCCCAAGAAATGGGCGGGGTGATGACAAGCGAACAAATCGCCGCTGGCTTTCTAACCGTCGCCATTGAAAATATGGCGCAGGCGATCAAAAAAATCTCCGTGCAGCGCGGATATGACATCACTGAATATACGCTTGCCTGTTTTGGCGGTGCGGCCGGACAACATGCCTGCCGCGTTGCCGATGCGCTCGGCATGACAAAAATATTTCTGCACCCGTTGGCTAGCGTTCTGTCGGCCTATGGCATGGGCCTTTCAAATATTTATGCGCATCGTGGGCAGACATCCGGGCTTGCATTTTCAAATCAAAACCTGCCGCATATTTCCACACTCGCACAATCCCTATCACATTCAGCTTGCGCTGAAATCGCCGCACAAGGCATTCAAGCCGCGCAAATTCGCAGCACCGCGCATGTGCATCTGCGAGCGCAGGGGAGCGACACCACTTTGCCGGTGGCGCTTGCTGGCTTAAAGGCCATGCGGGCGCAATTTGAGGCCGCATACCAGCAGCAGTTTGGTTTTCATGGCGGGCCGCTATTATTAGTTTTTGATTCCGTTTCCGTGGAAGCAGCGGGCGGGCAAGCTATACTTGAGGAGCCAGAACTTCCCCTCGCTGCCATTTCACAAGAGGCGCGCGCCAAATGCGCCACTCAGTTCTTTGCTGACGGAAAATGGGCGCCTGCAAATATCGTTGTGCGCGAAGATGTGTTTCCCGGCGAGTATGTCACTGGCCCTGCAATCTTGATCGAACCCAACAACACCATCGTCATTGAAGCGGGCTGGCGCGCGCATCTCACTGCCCGCAATCATCTTGTGGCACAGCGCTATCTGGCGCCGCCATCGCAACGCGCAGTGGGGACAGAGGCAAATCCGGTAATGCTGGAAATCTTCAATAATCTGTTCATGAGCATCGCGGAGCAGATGGGGTTCACGCTGGAAAACACCGCCCATTCGGTAAACATTAAAGAGCGGCTGGATTTTTCGTGCGCGCTGTTCGATCGCACCGGCGGCCTGGTGGCGAATGCCCCGCATATGCCTGTGCACCTTGGATCAATGGGCGCGAGCGTCCGCGCCATTATAAACCGCAATGCGGGGAAAATGAAGCCAGGCGATGTGTTCGCGCTCAACGATCCCTATGCGGGCGGCACGCATTTGCCCGACATCACGGTAGTCACGCCGGTGTTTAATGAAGCTCCGCCAGAGATATTATTTTATGTCGCGGCGCGCGGCCATCATGCGGATGTTGGGGGTATTACGCCCGGCTCGATGCCGCCAAATTCTACTCATATCAGCGAAGAAGGCGTGCTTATCGATAATTTCAAAATAGCTTCGTCAAGCCGGTTTCACGAGGCCGAGACTCTGGCCCTGCTTAAGTCAGGCCCGTATCCGGCGCGCAACCCGGCGCAAAACATTGCCGATCTCAAGGCGCAAATCGCCGCTTGCGCAAAGGGCGCGCAGGAACTACGCAAAATGGCGGCGCATTACGGGTTGGACGTGGTTAACGCCTATATGCGCCATATTCAAGAAAATGCGGAACTGGCGGTCCGTCAGGTTATCTCCCGGCTAAATGACGCGGATTTCTCCTGCCCGCTTGATAACGGGGCAGTGATCAAACTTTCAGTGCGTATCGATAAGATAGCACGCAGCGCCCGCATTGATTTTTCCGGAACCAGCGGACAGCAGCCCGGTAATTTCAATGCGCCGCTTGCCGTTTGCAAAGCAGCCGTATTGTATGTATTCCGCTGCATGGTTGATGCGGACATTCCTCTGAATGAGGGGTGCATGAGGCCGCTTGAAATTATCGTCCCGGAAGGCTCAATGCTGAATCCGGTGTATCCCGCCGCGGTTGTTGCGGGCAACGTAGAAACCAGCCAGGCAATTACCGACGCGTTGTTCGGCGCCTTCAATGCGATGGCAGCGGCGCAGGGCACCATGAACAACCTTACGTTCGGCAGCGCACAGTATCAATATTATGAAACCATTGCTGGAGGATCCGGCGCGGGGGCAACCTTTGATGGCGCTAGCGCTGTGCAAACGCACATGACTAATTCCCGGCTTACCGATCCTGAAATATTGGAGACACGCTTTCCGGTATTGTTGGAGGAGTTTTCAATTCGCAGCGGCTCAGGCGGTATTGGCGCACATTGCGGCGGAGATGGAGTCATACGCCGCATCCGTTTTCTGCAACCAATGCAGGCGGCGATACTCTCTACCCGCCGCACAATAGCGCCCTTTGGCATGAACGGCGGCGGCGGCGGCAAACCTGGAAAAAATTACATCGTCAGGTCAAATGGGGGCATAATCGAGCTAAACGGATGCGATGGCCATGACATGCAGCAGGGCGATGTGATCGTGATCGAAACCCCTGGCGGCGGGGGATTTGGCAAACTCATCACCAATTCAGGCCGCAACAGTGTGCAACTCTTCCACGCGCCGGATAAAGTCTTCGCGCATGTTTTCCGGCAGTTCGAATTCGATGGCGATGCTATTGGATAAACGCCTGACAACACGCGCCGGTATAGCGCCCAGGCGCTCCACCTCAATAATGATGTTTACGCCCATGCGCGGCACCACCGTTGTGCGCACTTGCGCGCCACTTGGCGAAATATCAATCAACTTTGCTGCATAAGATTCATCATTCACTAACAAACGAAGATTCGAGCAAATGGCGCTGCGGCTGAACCGCCGCCGTTCGGGTAAACTAAGCTGAATATGATCAGATGAATCTGCACGGTGGCCATTAACGTTCGTGGCCAATTTATACGGCCTGTTGTGTCGCATTTTATCATGCATGTTTTTTCGCTCCCTCGCTATTCCCATGCTAGCAAAGCTGCGTTAACGAAAGGTTTGCGCTCATTAAAAAAGAAGCGCTATTCCTCCCGTTAAAATAAGGACTTAGCCCCGCTTAACCAACATGGTTAAAATATAGACAATTTAGGGAAAAATTAACTTTGCATTCCGGCAAAATTACGTCAGGCTAGTGTCGGAATAATGGTGAAAGGGAAACAAACAATGACCTTCCGGCATCTGATTGTGGCCTTGGTATTTGGTTTCCTCGGCGTCTTGGTCGCTGGCACTTTCTGACTTAACCAACTCGGGTTGGTCTGTGGCGCGAGCCATATGCCGCGACGCCTGTCGCGGCGGGGGGCCATGTTTTCATAATTACATCTTCGTTTGTCTAGAGCCTTTCTTATCCGGTCAGGTTGGTTCAACCTGACCGGATAAGAAAGGCTCTAAACGAATGTGCTAGACCATTTTTATCCTGTAGAGCAGCCTACTGTGTGACGTGAGGCCGCCCTAAAATCCGAACATGTGATCCAGGCTAAAACTGGCGCCGCCCTGTAGCAGCCCGTGAAAGCCGAACAGACGGCATGTCATATCGCGCACGATCACATAGGCGCTTGCGCCCGCCGCCTTGCGTTCGTTTGCCTCGAACATTTCGCAATAACGCCAGAACAGGCTGCCGCTGCACGCAATGGCGATTTGCTTTTCCGCCACCACATGGCCATGCCCGTCATGCAGGATGAGTTGCGTGCTGGAATGCGGACGCCAGGGCAAGGAGGCGGGATAGATCAGGTGGCACAACGCATCCATCTCTTGCCCAAGGGTTTGCCCCAGCCGCAGAAACAGCCGCGTCGACAATCCCGGCGGCGCGCCGTTATAGGATTGCGGCTCATCCTTATAAATCACCGGCGTGTTGTAGATATGCGCCCCGAAAATTGTTTCGGCCATGTGACTGCTGCCGCGCTGAGTGTATTGCCCAAGCGCATGCAGCCAGCCATCCGCCTCGCCGCCATCGCGAAAGTCATAAACAAATTCCACATGTCCGAAACCCGAGGCAAGCTTGACGCCATCCCGCATCAGCCAATCATCAATGCTAAGCGGAACACTGTCGCGCCGTTGCAAGCGGCCCATGAAATGCCCGGCAATTTTTACGCCATTCGCATCATACAGATCGGCACGCAGCGGCAGTTCGCGCTGCAAGGTCGCCATCGGCGTTGGCAGCATCAGTGATGAAAAATCTTTTAGCGGCAGCACCGGCAACGGCATCACATAGCCCTTGCCCATAGTCGCCGCAAGTTCGGGAATATACGGATCGGGGTGCAGATCCGTGCGCTCGACATTGGCGTGCGCAATGCGCCGCCGGCCATCCGCGCGCACTGTTTCGTAGCGTGGCCGCACGAAATACTTGCCCGCGTGAACCTCAATCTGATCCGGCCACCGCGCATCGGGTAATACCTTGGCGACATCCAACGGATAAGTGGCGAAGGGCGGAATTTCCGTATCGAGCCTGTTCACCTGCTGCCCGCCGATAACGCCTAGCCTAATCGCGCCCGCCGGAATCGGCGTTGGATGACTATTTTGAATATGCAATATCACCCGCTCGCCCTGTGCAGGGGCGGGCATGCCAGCATAATAATCGGCCGGCCAGGCATTGGCGTCGTGATTACACGAAAGCGCGCGGCCTTCATCCCCATAGGTGTCGAGCGCATATTTAACGATATCATGCCGCGCCACGCGCAGCGCATGCATAAACAGTGAGCCGCAATAATCACCAAGCCCAAAACGCTTACGAATTTCACGGCTATCAATTGTTACCAGGGCGCCGGATTTGGGCAGCGGCTCGCGCCACTCCGCAAGCACCCGCCCATCCGCGCCAAACAGGCATAGCCACAATTCAGGATTTTGCGCCCCATGCATCGCCCAATAATTTACAGTGGTGATGGTGGTGTGCAGCCTCTGCGCCGCTTCATCCCGCAACAGCGCAAAATTCGTCGCAAAATTCAGCGGGTCGGTATAGTTGGCGTGATTGCTCAGCATATCATCGCTGATCCGCATCTCATCAAGCGAGTGCACGGAGATCCCCTTGGGCAATAGCGGCTGCAATTGCCCAATCATGCGCCCGGCGTCAAACGCCAGCACCAGCAAAGTCTTTGCCTTTGAGTGCGGCAATCCGGTCAGCAATTTGGCGGGGCGGCCTAAAATTTCCGTCTGCTGGTCTTCTATCCGCTGCACATAAATATTTTCAATATCGCAACGTGAAATACCAAACAAGGCGTCGAATGCGCCTGCGGCCGCGCGTGGAT
The DNA here is from genome assembly GCA_947085465.1 of uncultured Alphaproteobacteria bacterium. GTDB lineage: Bacteria > Pseudomonadota > Alphaproteobacteria > UBA11222 > UBA11222 > CAMTWQ01. The sequence goes on along the minus strand of CAMTWQ010000106.1, from coordinate 3,161 downwards.
CATAAATGGCAAGCGGCCCATTCTTCTGGCAAGCTTCAAACAATGCGGCGCCCAGACGCGCCGCAATCGGATGCCCCAGCGCCTTAAACAATGAATGCCCGCCAGCATTGTTGCCAGGCCGCCAGCCAGCTTTCAGATCAGCATTTGAAAAAGTTTCGAGATTTAACGGCATCTATCTATGCAAATGGGTTGAGGCGTTTGACGACAGCCGACAACCGATGACGCCATTCCTCGCGCAGCACCACGCCGGCATTCTGCACCCAATTCATCTGAATGGCGCGCCGCTGTCCCACATAGGGCTCATGCCCGTGCCAGCTATGCTCCGAGCGGCGGAACGCCAACATCATTCCGCCATTTGGCGGTATTTCCGCGGCGCTATTATTCAGATCACCCGGCCCGCGAAGCAGGCGTAAACGGCCCCCTTCGGCCTCCCATGGCGGATTGAGATACAGCAGTACAGTGATGATTTTGGTTTCGCTATCACAGTGAATTTTACCGTCACCAGCCCGGCAATGACCGCGCACGGTGAACATGGTTGGATAGACTGACAGATCGATACCGAACTTTTCCGACATGGCGTCCTGAAATTCAGCTCCGCGCAACTCGTGCAACAATCCGGCGAAACCGCCGCGTATATCCAGCCGCACCGGCGGATAGGATCCAGGCCCGGGCACTGCGGGAAAGTCCGCGTTGATACAAGCCAACGCTTCGCTGCGCACGAAGCCAGGCGCCAACACATGCTCAAACGGATCGTGTTGCAGCGCCGCCGCCCGCAGGGCTTCAATATTTAGCAACGGCATTTCTTATCCGTTAGTTGTTCCGGTTATACAGCAGAGGCTGCACCGCCTTGGCCACCATGGCCGTATCATTAATCTCTGGCTGCGTCCATAATTCTAGCTGCCGCGTCTGCCCCAAAACAAATGGCCGCACCGCGCCGCGCGCCCGCATCGCCTGGTGAAAGGCGTCGAATTTCGCTGATCCTCCCGGCAGATCATATACATATACCGGCTTACCCGTGGCGCAGGCCTCGCTCACCATATTGATCGAATCCGCAGTGACGATGACGCCGTCAGCCAGTCCCAAATACCCAAAATATGGGTTGGCGCCCTCCCCATTCCATATTATGTGCGCCGTGCCGACAAGCCCCTGACGCAGTTGGGCGATATTTTCCGCACCCGTGCGGCGCGACGGCGTAACCGCTAACCCGCACCCAGTCGCTGCCGCAAAATCCCGTAATTCAGAGCATAGTTCAGCAACGATTTGGGGATTCAGGCGGTAAACCTTGTTTGCCCCGCCAATCAGCACAGCAATCAGCGGCTGCGGGAGATGCGCCAGCGTGGCGCGAAATTCATTCGCCGCCGCATCCAAACGCGCCCGCGTCACCCGGTGCAGCGCACCCGCAGTCGTGATGACATTCTTGCCTGTGAGACCGTCATGCGCTGGCGTCACCACCAGATCGAAGGCGTCAGCCGGAAAATGCGGATGCTGTATCTGCACCGTGATTGTCTTACGGCTCGCACGCCGGATAGCAACCGAGATTGCTACTGTCCGCCGTCCGGTGGCGATCACTATATCCGGCCAAGGCGGCATTAACACATCCCCACGCGGGTCAATCCCAAGCAGCGGATTCGCCAGCGCCCCCAGGCGCGGCGGCAGCCAGTCCCAAGGCGCACGCAGCCGGATGCGCTTTATCACAGGGGCCAGCCCCAACGCCTCCGCCAATCCTAGGCATTGATTTTCCATGCCCGCATTGCCATCGGTCAAAACCCAGCATACTGGCGGTTTTCCAAATGATCGCATGTGTGGGCTACCCTCGGCCTGGATTCAGGTTATAATGTTGCGCAATGTCGTAATAATATTACGCTACTGGTTTGGTAGCGGCAGTAATGGCGGAATTCTTGAGTGATGCAACGAGTTAAACTAGACGAAATCGACCGGATTATCCTGCGTGAATTGCAGACAGACGGGCGCATGACGAATGTGGCGTTGGCGGCCAGGGCAGGCATATCCGCACCCCCATGTCTGCGCAGGCTTCGGGCGCTGGAAGAAGCGGGCTTTATCAAGGGGTTTTTTGCTAACCTGGACGCCCACGCCCTCGGTTACGAAGTTACGGTCTTCGCCATGGTGTCACTGCGCAGCCAGGCGGAAGCGGACTTGGTCGCTTTCGAGCGCCTGGTTGCAGGCTGGCCGATGGTCCGCGAATGCCATATGTTAAATGGCGAGATCGATTTCATACTTAAGTGCGTCGCGCACGATTTATCTGAATTTCAGCGATTCCTGACCGCCTATTTGACATCGGCGCCGAATGTCGCCAGCGTGAAAACCTCACTCACCATACGCACGTCCAAGTATGATCCAGGCGTACCTGTATAGGGGGCGTCCCTATCTGCATAGCAAGACTTCTTACAAGGGCAACTCAATTGGCCACTCAAATGGATCGGCAATCCGCCAGTTTCCTATTTCTTCAAAATCATACACATTTTGCCATAGAAGCCTCGGGTTCTTACTGACCGTCGCCACCAATCCGCCAAGCAGCATATTTATGCGGACACCGTCCACTGACAATGGAAGCAGCAGGCGATCATAGCGCAACATGGCGCCCGGCTGCTTACCTGCCGGCGCGATCCGCATTTCATGCGTCGCAAATATCACCAGCCGTTTCGCAGCGGCGTCAAAGAAGTCCTGGCAAATGGTAAAATCCTTCCAGCACGTCCTGCCTGACTTGCTTACCGCACACCCCGTAGGGTCAAATGCGATCATGCGCTCCACATGCGTGCCGGTAAGCCGCATGGCGATTTCCGGCCCGTACTCACCCGCAGGGCGCACACCGGCTAGAAAAATGAACGGTAACAGATCGCGCAACTCGCGGGGCTCGATATCCGCGCGAGAGGGAACGCATCCGCTTACCATTTTTGAGCGCCAATATTTGAACAGCTTCAGCAAAATTCCATTGTCGATCATGCAACAAATATGTAGCTTAATCTATATTTTTCAATGCGAAAAAGTAACACGCGATAGATATATATTTGCCTTAATCCTGACGCATTCTACAAAATACGATATGTTCTAGAATATTTCTTATTATTATTGCTTGGTTTGATAAAAAACATCATGAGAACTTGATATATATGCCCAATACTGAAAATAAATCATCTAAAAGC
>CAMTWQ010000105.1:0-15910 GCA_947085465.1 uncultured Alphaproteobacteria bacterium | reverse complement strand
CCTAGATCACGTTCATTTTACTTTAAAGCGGGGCGCCGGGCCTATGGATTACGGGCTTGACCTGGCGGGGTCAATGTAATACGGTGGAATTAAATCGCTTGGATATGAGGAACGCCGATGTCAATCATTGACCGCGCCGCCGAGGAAAAAGGCCGGCTGGCGGCTGAAAAGCCGCTCGACCAGACCACACTGGTTGATCTGGACGTCATGGAGTGCCCCTATCACACCTATAAAAAGCTGCGTGAAGAGGCGCCGGTGTTCAAGGACCCGGTGGCGGGCTTTTTCATTGTCGCGTGCTATCCCGATGTGGTTAAGGCGCTGAAGGACACCGCGACCTTCTCCAGCAGCGTCGGCAACGCCTTGGTGCCGCCGGAGATGCGTATGCGGGTCGAGGAATTCGGCGGCTATAAGCAGGTGGAGACGCTGATCACCGTTGACCCGCCCAAGCATAAATTCTACCGCAACCCGATCAACAAGGTGTTTGCTGGCGCGCGCGTTGATCAGATGGAGTCGTATATCCAGCAGATCATCGATGAGCTGATTGATAGTTTCATTGCCGATGGCCGGTGCGATTTCGTCAGCCAGTTCACGGTGCCATTGCCGCTGATAATTATTGCCGATCAGCTTGGCGTGCCACGCAGCGATATGGACCGCTTTAAGCGCTGGTCGGACGCGCTGACCAGTCAGATTAGCGGCGTGGCGACGCGCGAACAGCGCATTTACGCGGCAAAGCAGATGGTCGAGTTCCAGAATTATTTCGCGCAAGTAATCGGGGAAAAGACCAAAAATCCCACCAACGATGTGATTTCCGATCTGGTGCGGGCGCGGATGGAGGACGGCGAGCCGATGAGCACGCCGGAATTGCTTTCGATTCTCAATCAATTGCTGGCGGCGGGCAATGAAACCACCACCAATTCGATCTCCACGGGTTTGCTGCTGCTGCTGCAACATCCGGATCAGATGCAGCTTGTGCTGGACGACATATCGCTGGTCGAAGGGCTGACCGAGGAAGTTCTGCGTTTTGATGGTCCGGTGCAGGGGTTGCTGCGCATCACCACCTGCGATACCGAACTTGGCGGCACAAAAATGCCCGAGGGTTCGGTTGTGATGCTGCGCTACGCCAGCGCCAATCGCGACGAGAAGCAGTTCGCAAACGCCGAAACCTTTGACGTGCGGCGCAAGAATGCGGCAAGCCATGTGGCGTTTGGCCTTGGGACGCATTTCTGCCTGGGCGCCATGCTGGCGCGCAAGGAGATGAACCTGGCGTTCCGCACCGTACTGACCCGGATGCGGAATATTAAGCTGGCGGAAGATAAGGGAACGCCGCATCACGAGCCGAGCATTATTCTGCGCGGCCTCAAGGATCTGCATATCACCTTCGATAAGGCGTAATTGCTTTACCTCTGCTCCGTGTGCGTTACACTTGTAAAAAATCACACGGGGAGAGGAAGCTATGGGCGCACGCACGGGCAAGCAATTTATCGAAGGCCTGCGGGATGGCCGCCGCATTCATGTGAATGGCGATTTGGTTCGCGATGTCACGCAATATCCCGGCTTTCGCGGCGTGGTGGCCGAACTGGCCCGGCATTATGACCGGCATCATCAGCCGGACCTGATCGAGAAGCTCACCTTCGTCTCGCCGGCCGACGGTTTGCCGGTCAGCAATTCGTTCCTCACCGCCACCAGCCGGCAATTGATGGAAGCGCGGGTTGCCGGTGAGCGCCTGCGCAGTCAATACACCTATGGGCTGATGGGGCGGCAACCGGATTTCATGAACGCCTGGGTGACCGACATGGCCCTGGTGCCGCATGTGCTTGGCGCCAAGGACAAAAAATTCGCCGCCAACGCAAGCGCCTATTACGCCCACTGCCGGGATAATGATGTGTGTATGACGCATACGCTGGTGGATCCGCAAATTGACCGCACCAAGGGCGTGGATGACCAGCAGGCGCTGCAAATCATCAAGGAAACCAGTGCGGGAATTATTGTCAGCGGCGCGCGGATGCTGTCAACCCTTGCGCCGGTAAGCGATGATATTCTGGTTGGCCCATTCATGCCGCGTAAAACGGGTGAAGAAGCCTATGCGGTGGCGTTTTCCGTTCCCGTGGCCAGCGAGGGGTTACGTTTCATCGCCCGTGAAACCTATGATCACGAGCGCAGCGCGTTCGATAGGCCCCTGTCGCGGCGCTTTGATGAGGGCGACGCCATCGCTATTTTCGAGAATGTGCTGATCCCGTGGGAGCGGGTGTTTATCGCTGGCGACATTCGCGCCTATAACACGATGATCATCGCCTTTCCTGGCCATGTGGGACTGCAAGCAGTAATACGCGGCACGGAAAAGCTGCGATTTATGACCGGGCTGGCCTGCAAGCTGGCGCAGGTCAGTGGCCGCCACAAAATGCCCCGCTACCAGGAAATGCTCGGCGAACTTGTGGGCTATGTGCAGATCGCCGAGGGGCTGATCGCGGCCGCCGCCAATGAAACGCTGCGCCGCGTCGCCGCCAACGCCGAAATAAATGGCGGCGCCGCCGATTACACCCAATCGCTAAACGTCACCCAGGGTGTGCATCCGTTTCAGAATTTTGCCGGCGGCGCGGCGATGCGGCAATTTTTCCCCTATGTGAATACGCTGGTGTGCGATGTGATCCGCCGTGTGGGGTCGAGCGGCTTTGTGATGACGCCAAGCGAAGCGGATTTTGAGCAGCGGGAAATCAAGGCCTCGCTCGACGGTGTGCTGCGCGGCCCGGAAATTTCCGCCAGGGATAAAGTGCGCCTGCAAAAACTTGCGTGGGACGCGGTGGCGACCGAGTTTGGCAGCCGCCAGCAGCATTATGAAATATTTTTCAGCGGTGATCCGTATGTGGGCCGGGTGCAGCAATTCAACGTGGCTGAACGCGGCCGCTGCGAGGCGCTGGTAGACCGGCTGCTGGCGGAGGGTGCCTGACATAATGGTAGCGGCCTGATATAGGCAGTTTATTAAAATTGATCCAGATCAAAGCGTGAAGGTGCTGCCCCGGTTATAAATGCGACATCGTGTGACGCGCATAAATCGCCCCTCCTTTGCGCATTAACCGATGCTTTCAGCAAGGTTATCCCATTCCTCGCTGAAATCTTCTGCGGCGGCCCGGTCTCATTTGAGACGCAGGGCCGCCGTTTTTTCCCACGTTATTTCTTCTCAACGGTTTCCACCGGAAAACCCGCAGTCTTCCACGCGCCAAAGCCGCCGCGCATATGCGCCACGGGTTTTAGCCCCATGTCATGCACCGCCAATCCGGCCAGCGCCGAGCGCAATCCGCCGGCGCAGAAAATGACGAACTTCTTGCCCGACTGAAACCGCTCCTTGGCATAGGGGCTATCCGGGTCAACCCAGAATTCCAGCATGCCGCGTGGAACATGCCAGGCGCCGGGAATGGCGCCATCGCGCCATAGTTCACGCACATCGCGGATATCCACCAGTTCAACATTCGGGTCGTTCTTGATTTTCATCACCTCTTCCACGGTCATGGTTTCGATGATTTCTTCGGCCTCCGCGCAGAGCTGTTTGACGCCTTTGGTGATCATGTCTGTAAGTCCCGTGCTGCAAGTTATCGCTGCCGGCATACTAAACAGCTTTTATGTCACTGCGAAACTTGAAATATACCATTCGTATATTTTAGCCGGAATATGCGCAGGAGTCTGATTCATTTGTATTGAATCAGACTCTAGAGCAATCTGCAGTAAGTTCGAGCCATGAGGCTCGAACTTAATAAAGAAAATTGCTCAAGATTTTAATGTGTTAGAGCAGCCCGCGATTAAGTGGGGTCACTTCGTTACTCCACTTAATCGCGGGCTGCTCTAATCGATCAGGTCAGGCCGGCGCTGTTTCACGGTGAGCAGGCGCCTTGCCAGCCCCGGCGTCTTGGCGTTCTGGTTCGCCGCCTCCAGGGCGAGCGACCGGATTACCGCTGACAACGCCGGATGCGCATTTGGGTCACCGGTAAAATGCCGGTTTAAAACGACCTCGGCAATCTCTGCGGGGTCGTGCTCCCGGTTCCCGAGGAAGGCGTCGATATAGGCTTTAATCCGATCGGAGAGCGTGATTTGCATCATTTGATTGAACTACAATTCAGTTAACGATGTGCTGTATGTGGTCTATAAAAAAACTTCGAAAAGTGACTGCCGTTACAAGGTTAACGAATTATTCGCGGTAGGTGTTTAGATTGAATCGCCGCGCCCGCTCCGTCATCCGCCATGATCACGCATGGGCGTGATCGCGGAGTTAGCGTTCAGAATGACGATGAGTTCCGCATGACCGCGATGCGCGCTTCCTGCTAGAGTAGCCCACAATTAATCAGGCGCATTCCCCCAATCCTTGCCGAAATCCGTGAGCGAGCCGCCGTCCACCAATCCATATAGCGATGGACCGACTCCGGCGCGCTGTCCGCCGTCACGGGTTAACGGGCGGAACCCAAAAATGATGTTGCGGCGGCCTGATCTGGTCAGCAACAGATCCAGCGGCAGGCTAAGATAAAAACCTTTATCAAAGCTGCCTTCGCCAAACTCCGCCGCTGACACATTGGTGTAGGTAGCGAAAAAACCAAGCGTCATTCCCGAATTGAACCGGCGTTGCAAATCAATGGTGGCGCCCTTATCCTTGGCTAGATACCGTCCCACATGAAATTGCGCTAGCGCATTGTAGAACGGGAGTTTGTAATAAATCGAGGCATATCCCTCAACGGTTTGATATTCACGAAACGCGAACATTTGGTCGAATTCCCTCTGACGCACCCAGTTCAGCGTGCCCCCTATCGCCACCGGCGATTGCTCGGGCCAGTACAATAGTTCACCGCCGGCGCCGCCATACATCCACTCAAAAATACCCGCCGAGAGGCGGCTATAAACACCATCCACAGGATGCGCAATATAATCGGCCTGTAAATTCTCGATGAAATCGCGCCCTTGCTGGAGATACTCGCGGATATCCGTGCGCACCTTCGGCAGTGCGCTATCCCCGGGAACGGTTAGCTCATCAAGATTGCCGGTAACAAACTTACCCGCTGTTCCCCGCACCGATAAGCCAGGCGCAAGGGAAGCCTGTAGCGACAGGCTCATATTCAAATCCGCGAATATCAGCCCATCCGTACTGCCCAAATGCTGACGGATTTTCGGGCGCAAATAATAGTTGAAGCTTGGATAGGCTTCCGGGTTCTGAATTGCCGCGGCGCGCCGGGGATCATCCGCCGGCGCGCGGCTGATTTGCGTATTCGCGGCAAGTTCCGCTATTCCCGCCGCTCCCTTAATGTGCCGCTCCAGATCGGTGCGCGCAATTGTCAGGCGATCCACGCTAACGCCGCCATTTACCGCGACAATCGTAATGTCTTCAATGTCCGCCGGCAGCGCATTCGCGGCGATCCGGCCAATCCGGTACACATTTTCATTGTTTTGCCGGAAAGCAAATGAGCTGATGAAAATGGTTGCTTCAAAATCCGCCAGATGGACAGCGTCGGCGCGATAGTTTGCTTTGCTCAACTCCTGAAATATTTCCGCCGCAATTTGCGTTTTGCGGTCGCTCACGCCAGGAATTGCATCACTGCTCAACCGGGTTGCTGGAGCATTTTGGCGGTGTTCTGCGCGCTGCCATGTCAGGCTGGCGCCCGCGGCAACTACGGTGACTCCTTTAATATCACCGCCATAATTCTCAGCGATTTTCATGGCGGCTTCACGCGCCGCCCCGGCGGAAATGGGATGCGGGGCGCTAAGTGTTGCTATCAGGCGTCCGCCAGCTAAATCCATTTGCTCGACTGTTAGTCCCAGGCCGGCCAGCGCGTCAAACACAGCATCGACATTACTTGCTGGCGCAAACTGTGTTTGCTGAATTTCTACTGGCTGGGTGTTTGGATAACGCGGATCAGCGCCGATCAGCCAAACGCCGCCGCCGGCAGGCGCGGCAAGGGCCAATATTGCCGCCGACTCGCTTGCCGCAATTACGCCAGGATCCCCGCCAGTGACCGTAACGATGGCGCCGCCTGACGCGTGTTCAACATCAATAATTCTATAGCCAGCGCGCGCTAAACGCACTTGGGCTGCACTGGCGGAATGTTGGCCAGCCTGGTTCGCTTGTGTTGCGCTGCGCGACGGCTGAATAGGGTAGCTCGCCAGGCTTGCCGCTGGCGCAGATGTTGACACAGGCGCTGGCGGCGTATTCCATGCGGGGGGGCGCGGTTTTGGCGGCGGCGGCGGGGGATCGAACTTCGGCATCCCCTTTGAATGCATATTGCCACGGAACGCGACGCGAAACATGGTGGCATCGCCGCGCTCCCACGCAAGCCCCAAATCTATAAAGTCCCAAGGCCGGTAGTTAAGTCCGACGTTAAACGGTGAATCATCTACGAGCACGACGCCAAGCGGCTGCCGGAGTGGACTGGAACTGTCATATTCGAGCTTAAACGTCAGCCCTTTGAAGGGCGTAAAATATTCTAGCCCCCCGAATACGCCAATATCTGCGCCGCGAAAAAGGTTGTCGAAATTGGATTCACCGCCCAAAGCAGAAAAACCGGCCCTGCGTTTAAAACCATCCGACAGCACGCCAAGCGGGTTTGCGAGTGTTTCCCGGCCAGCGAGATATCCCCAGCCGACGCCAAGCGAAAAATCAAAATCATAATACCGCTTGGTGGCCACCAAATATTCGCTGGCAAACTGCCCGGTGCCAATAAAATCCTGAATGCCAAGCGAAAACTCAGGGATGCGCCGAGATTCTTTCAGCAGGCGAATTCTCAAATCAAAACCGCGATCAAGATTGGAACTCGTTTTAGAGCCGCCAAAAATACCGCGAAAGAAATCCTCATCGGTGACAAGCCGCCCCCCAGTGGCCGCAAAATCGTTTGACAAGCGCACCTCCGAATAGCGGAACGTCAATTGCGCCGCTGGCAGCAACTGCCACATGACAAAATACCGCCGGTAAGGATTAATATAAGAGACGCCAAAATCAATTTCGCCGTCCGGCGCCATGCGGGCGCTTGGGGTGCTTATCAATCCGATCTGGCCATAATCACTGACCGAATGGGGCAAGTCCTCGCCAAACGCCGGCCGCCAAAAGACGCTGCCAAGCGCAAGAACAGCAGCCAGCAACCCGCAACGGGCAAGAAAGGAAAAATGATGAATCATGTCACGCCCGGCGAAGCCTGGCGATCATCCCATCCCGCAACCGCTAGCCAGGCTTGCGCCATTCTCCCCGCCCGATGTTCTGTTTTGGCCATTACCGCTAGTCCTGCTCAAAACTCTCATAGCAAAGGATCTGCCCAACCGCCAGAAATGATCCGCCACTCCTTATGCATCCCCGTAAAAGCACCTTGAGCCGCAGACCGCCGCCGCCTATCTTGCGCCTGCAAATGGATTCCCGCACACCAGCCAACACAAAGTGAACCCATGAAACCTCTCGAAACCACCCTCGAAAACCTGATGTTTAACAGCCGCTGGCTGCTTGCCCCGCTCTATGTCGGCTTGGTGCTGTCAATTACATTGCTGCTGATAAAGTTCGCCAAGGAGTTTTATTTCCTGGCAGCCGGCATCATGCAAGCGCAAAGCGGTGATGTTATTATTGGCATTTTATCGCTTATTGACATTACCCTGATTGCTAATTTGCTGATCATTATTGTCTATGCTGGCTATGAGAACTTTGTTTCCAAGCTGCATACCGGCGATCATGAGGACCGCCCCGACTGGATGGGGCATGTGGATTTCTCTGATCTCAAAATAAAGGTTATTGGTTCGATTGCCGCGATTTCCGCCATCGAATTGCTGAAGGCGTTTATGAATGCTGAAGGAATGAGCAATAGTTTGCTTGGATGGAAGGTAGGGATTCACCTGACTTTTGTCATATCCGGCGTTCTGTTTGCCCTTATGGACCGGCTTAATCCCAAGCACCTGCTCAAAAAGCCTTGAGCAAGCCCCCCGTCAGCCCCATATGGAAAAAGCTCCCTCTTGGCCGATTGGGCTGGTGAGCGTGGACCCATTTTAGCATGCGCGCACAAAGCACCTCTCAAAGCATACCTGGCCCTGAACGGCATACGGAGCCATTTATCACGGCGGATCCTCATACCCAGACCGCAGCGGACATGTACCAGCGCCTTACGGTATTCCCGGCTGCGGGACTAAGCGGTATCGAGGCCGCCGAAAGACTGGATGCGTATGGCTGGAACCGGTTAACAGAAAAACCGCCCCGTTCGGCTTGGTTGTTATTTTTTGACCAGTTCAAATCCTACCTGATTGTGGTGCTGATGATTGCCGCCGCCCTTGCCGGCGTGATCGGCGATATGACCGATGCAACGGTTATTCTTTTTGTTATCTGCCTAAACGCCTTTCTCGGCTTTCAGCAAGAACAACGGGCCGAACAAAGTCTGACGGCGTTAAAACGAATGCTGGCGACGAATTGCCGGGTGCGCCGCGACGGTATTGTGAGGGAAGTTCCCGCCGAAGAGTTAGTGCCGGGTGATATTGTGGTGCTGGATGCTGGCAGCCGCGTGCCTGCCGATGGGCGTCTTATCCTGGCGACAACGCTGGAAGTGGATGAATCGCCATTCACCGGTGAATCCGTGCCTGTCAGCAAGGTGGCGGATAAGATTTGCTGCGGCGAGGCGCCCTTGGCCGAGCGCGCAAATATGGTGTTCATGAACACCAGTATTACGCGCGGGCGTGGAGAGTGCATCGTTACCGCTACCGGCATGCAGACCCAAATTGGCCTTATCGCACAAATGATGGGAACGGCTGAAACGCCGATGACGCCGCTTCAGGTGCAACTGGACGCCGTGGGCAAAAGACTGGCGTTACTTGCAGGCGCGGTTGCCGTGCTGCTGCTGGTTTGGGGAATAGCGCGCGGCGAGCCATTGATGGATACGCTGCTGACCGCTGTGGCGCTTGCGGTAGCTGCTATTCCCGAGGGGCTTCCCGCCGTTGTCACAATCACACTGGCGATCGGCATGCATGTGATGGCGCGCCAGGCGGTTATTGTCAAACAGCTCTCATCTGTCGAGACTTTGGGCTGCACCTCAGTTATCTGTTCGGATAAAACCGGCACCCTGACACTCAATCAGATGATGGCGCGGGCGTTTTATTTTCTGGGCCGCCGCTTTTCAGTAACCGGCAATGGCTATGAAGTAATAGGAGAAATCAGCGCTGACGATGACGGCGCCCTGCCAGATTTCACACCGCTGCTTAAACCCGCCGTGTTGTGCACCGATTGCGCCATAAGCGAAGGAAACGTCTCAGGCGATCCGATGGAGGCAGCACTTGTTGTGCTGGCCGCTAAAAGAGGGATTCATTGCGGCGAGATGCAATTGCAGTCACCGCGCACCGCAGAAGTTCCATTTGATTCCAAGCATAAGTTTATGGCGACGTTTCACCGGGACGGCGATGTGGTGCGCTTATTCGTCAAAGGCGCGCCAGAAGTGCTGCTGCCCCTGTGCGGCAACAGCCTGACCGTGAATGGTGAGGGGCCGCTGTCTAAGGACGCAGTCATTGCCGAGGCGGAAAAAATGGCGGCGGGCGCGCTGCGGGTGCTTGCGGTAGCGTATCGCGACGTGCCGCTGGATGAATTTGACATTTGCGGCGATCACATTGCATTGGTCAATCATCTGACGCTGGCCGGCATTATTGGATTAATGGATCCGCCGCGGGAGGAGGCCCGCCAGGCTATCGCAACCTGTCATCACGCTGGCATTCAAGTGAAAATGATCACCGGCGATCACAAACTTACCGCCGCCGCCATTGCTGCGGAGCTTGGCATAACTGGCGAGATCATGACGGGCGCAGAATTGGACAGCCTGACGGTCGAACAACTAGCCGCGTGTGTCGAAAGCATCGGGATTTTTGCCCGCGTTGCGCCAGAACACAAGGTCAAGATCGTACAGGCCCTGAAACGCCACAAACATGTCGTGGCGATGACCGGCGACGGGGTTAATGATGCGCCTGCGCTGAAGGCCGCTGACATTGGCATCGCCATGGGAATTACCGGCACCGATGTCGCCAAGGAAGCGGCAAAGATGGTGCTGACCAACGATAACTTCGCCGCCATTATCGCCGCCATTCGAGAGGGGCGGCGTATTTACGATAATATCGTCAAATTTCTGCGTTTTCAGGTTTCAACCAATGCGGGCGCCATTTTCACCATGCTGCTGGCGCCGTTGTTTGGGCTGCCTGTGCCGTTCACCGCGCTGCAAATTCTATTAGTGAATATTATTATGGATGGCCCGCCCGCCATGGCGCTAGGGCTTGATCCGGCGCGCGCCGATACAATGGATATACCGCCGCGCAGGCCGGAAGAACGCGTTCTATCCTGGGGCCGCCTTGGAGTCATTGGGTTTTACGGCGCCATCATGGCGGCAGGCACATTGTGCATGCTTTATTACGGCGTGCTTACCGGCGATACGCAGCGCGCCACTACATTGGCGTTTACGACATTTGTGCTTTTCCAGTTTTGCAACGCCTTCAATGTGCGTTCAGAAACCAATTCAGCCTTCACCCATAATTTCTTTAGCAACTGGAAATTATGGGTGGCGCTTGTGGCCGTTATTGGGTTGCTGGCGCTTGTCGTAAATTGGCCTGTGGCGCAAAAAATCTTGCATATGAGCCCATTATCGGCGCTTGATTGGGTGATGGCCACAGGCGTCGCTTTATATATTTTAATGATTGAGGAAGCGCGTAAAATATTGTTAAGAACGTTGCGCCGGAAAAAATAATAGAGTTAAGCGCCGACGCCGAATGCCGGTGCAACAAAATACGCCAATACAGCGCCGCCAGCACAATGGGCGGCAAGTAAGGCCCTTAGAGCATGCCGCGTTTAGCTAGGGTCAACCCACCCAGGTCAACCCACCCACGGTGTCACCCCGCACTTGTTGCGGGGTCCAGGGCCACAAACACAGGCCTTTGCGTGTGACTCCTGGACCCGGAATAAATCCGGGGTGACAGGCTGGGGACAGGGTGTGCCTCAACCTAAATGCGGGCTGCGCTAATAACGAATAATTACTCAGCAGACCATTTGATCTGAAATTCAATTTCCTCCTGGCCCTTGTCTTTTTCGTGCTCTATATTGAACGTGGCCCGAACGGGAACAGAAATTCTTTTGCCTGCGATTTGAATTTCAAACCGCTTGCCTTGCTCAAGCGCATCCGCAAGACGGCGGAGTTTTGCAATGAAATCCGGTAGCGGATAGGTTTTCTCGATATCCCGTTTTACGACACGAGCCATTTTCCAGTTCTCCTCCTAGGCCGCCTTGCGCAGATATTTAGTGATCAGCATTTCCGCGATCTGCACCGCGTTGAGCGCCGCACCCTTGCGCAGATTGTCAGACACCACCCACAGGTTCAGGCCGTTCTCAACCGTTGCGTCTTCACGGATGCGCGAAATATAGGTGGCGTAATCGCCGACGCATTCGACGGGCGTGATATAGCCGCCATCTTCGTGTTTATCGATCACCATGCAGCCGGGCGCCTCGCGCAGAATATCGCGCGCCTCATCTGCGCTGATCGGGCGTTCAAATTCGATATTCACCGCCTCACTATGGCCGACAAACACCGGCACCCGCACACAGGTCGCAGTGAGCTTGATCTTCGGGTCGAGTATTTTTTTGGTTTCCGCCATCATCTTCCATTCTTCTTTAGTGTAGCCATCTTCCATGAAGTCATCGATGTGCGGAATAAGATTGAAGGCGATCTGCTTGGGGAATTTCTTTTTCTCGATCGGATCGGAAACGAACACGGCGCGGGTCTGCCGGAACAATTCATCAGCCCCCTGATTACCTGCGCCTGACACCGACTGATAGGTCGCCACGACGACACGTTTGATGCGCGCCACATCATGCAGCGGCTTTAACGCCACAACGAGCTGCGCAGTGGTGCAATTCGGATTGGCGATGATGCCGCGTTTGGTGTAACCGGCAAGCGCCGCCCCGTTCACTTCAGGCACGATCAACGGCACGTCGGAATGCATACGGAAATGGCTGGAATTATCGATCACCACCGCGCCCGCCGCTGCCACCCTTGGCGCCCATTCGGCAGAAACTGTTGCACCTGCCGAGAACAGCGCAATATGCGTGCCCTTGAAATCGAAATGCTCCAGCGCTTTGGTCTTTAGCGTGCGATCGCCATACGACACTTCCTTGCCGATGCTGCGGCTTGAGGCCAGGGCCACCACTTCATCGGCCGGAAATTCACGTTCCGCCAGCACATTCAGCATTTCGCGCCCGACCATGCCGGTGGCGCCTACGACTGCTACTTTATAACCCATGGTTCCTACTCCTATTTTACCCGGGATACATGAACCTCGGACGGGTAAATTTCAAGCTGCGTGTTTGCCGGGATCACGCCGGCAAGCCGCTGCGAGACTCCCATTTACCTATGGCCCGGATGTTTGCTAAAACCCTTATAACAATTGGTTAGACAGCAGACAAAGGGAGACGCCCAATGGCGAAAAATCGCGTTTGTGAAATTCTTGGAATCCAGCACCCGATCCTTCTGGCCGGCATGGGCGGCGCCTCGACGCCAAGGCTGGCGGCGGCCGTATCGGAGGCTGGCGGCCTTGGGGTGCTGGGCGCCGCCGGCTGCGGGCCGGCGTTGCTGCGCGCCTGGATCGAAGAGGTTCGCAGCCTGACAGACAAGCCGTTTGCGGTGGATACATTGCTGCCCGCCTCGGTGCGCCGCAATGACGGGGCCAAGAACGATACTGGCCCCTCGCCGATGGACATGCTGCCCGAGCATATGAAATTCGCCGAAGAATTCATGAAGCGCGAAGGCCTGTCAAAGCCGAGCAAAGAACAACTGAAAGAAATGGCTGGCGCCCGCAACCGCGCCCCCGGCGAGCCTATGGCCCTGACCAAGGAGTTTTTTGAAGCGCAAATGCAGGTGGTGATTGACGAACGGGTGCCGGTCTATGCGGCGGGGCTTGGCAATCCCGGCCCCTGGATGCGCGAAATGAAGGCCAATGGCACCAAGGTCATGGGCGTTGTCGGCGCGGTGCGCCACGCGGTGCAATTGGCGTCTGCCGGACTCGATCTGATTGTCGCCCAGGGCCATGACGGCGGCGGTCATAACTCGCCCATCGGCACCATGGCGCTGATCCCTCAGGTGGTTGACGCGGTTGGCGGCCCCAAGGGCATTCCCGTGCTTGGCGCGGGCGGCATCTGCGACGGGCGCGGGGTGGCTGCGGCGTTCTGCCTGGGCGCCGAAGGCGTGTGGATTGGCTCGGCGTTCCTGGCCAGCGAGGAGGCCGGCATCCTGCCCTACCAGAAACAGGCGATTGTCGACAGCAATGAAGAAAACACCATGGTGTCGAAATCGGTCACCGGCAAGCCGGCCCGCCTGATCCGCACCAAATGGGCGCAAGCCTATCTGGACGCCAAGATGGACCCGCTGCCGATGCCGTTCCAATCGATGGTCTCGGGCCAAATTCTGGCGGCGGGCCAGATCGGCAAACGCGGCGACATTGCGCCCGGTTTCGCTGGCCAGGGCATCGGCCTGATCAAAAAGGTGCGTCCGGCGCGGGAAATCTTTGACGATCTGGTCGAGGGCTGCCGCCGCGCCCTCGCTAACGCGCCGCGCGACATCTAGACCATTTCCTGATCGGATTGAATCAATCCGATCAGGATAAAAATGGTCTAACACATTCAATTAGAGCCTTTCTTATCCGGTCAGGTTGGTTCAACCTGACCGGGAAAGGCTCTAGAGCAGCCCGCGATTAAGTGAAGCCACTTCGTGACCCCACTTAATCGCGGAAAGCTGCTCTAACACATTAAAATCTAGAGCAATTTTCTTTATTAAGTTCGAGCCTCATAGCTCGAACTTAATGCAGATTGCTCTGAGAAAAATCAATGGAAATCAATGGGGCAAGACCCCATTGATTTACCTCAATCCAACATGCTGCCCTTGATCGGCAGAATGTCCTCGAATTTTGGATCGCGTTTTTCCCGCCGCGCGGCCATGGCCTCCTTCGTGTCCTGGGAATAGAACATGCCTGCCTGCCAGGTAGCGTTGTGGTTCAGCCCGTCGGCGACGGAATGATCGCGGGCGTAATTCAGCATTTCCTTGGTGCCATTGATAGCCAGCGGGGATTTGCTGGCGATTTCACGCGCCACCTCATTGACGCCCACCATCATTTCCGCATGAGTGGCGAACACCTTGTTGATCAGACCGCAGTGTTTCGCCTCGTCTGCCGGCATGCGCCTGCCCGTATAACACAGTTCGCGGGCAATCCCCGGCGCGATCAGTTTGGGCAGCCGTTGCAGGGTGCCGACATCCGCCGCCAGTCCGATATTGATTTCCTGAACGCAGAAAAACGCATCCGCCGTGGCGTAGCGCATGTCGCAGGCGGTGACCATATCGACGCCCGCGCCTATGCAACCGCCCTGAATGGCGGCGATCACCGGCATGCGGGCGCGCTCGAACGCGGTGAAGCATTCCTGCATGCGCATGATGTCGGTGCGCAGATGCGCGCGCCTGCGGCCAATTTCGGCTTCCTTGTATGGCCCCGGTTTGCCAAACACGCTCAGATCCATGCCTGCGGTGAAATGCTTGCCCAATGCCGAAATCACAATCACCCGCGCCGATGCGTCTACATCAACGGCGGTGATGGCCTCGGGAATTTCGCGCCACATATCCCGGTTCATGGCGTTCATGGCTTCGGGCCGGTTAAACACCAGATGCGCAATATGATCCTTGATCTCCAGCGTGAGTGCGGCATAGGCCATGGGGGTTTGCTCCTGATCTTGACGGGTGTGCCAGTCTATCCCATTGTGGCGGCAAAACAACTAACGGGAAGGATGTGCCGATGGCTATCAATTACGATCAGATCATGTCGCTGAAAAGCGAAGGCGCCGTGTCAAGTTATACGGACAGGGAAACCATGCTGTATGCGCTGGGCATCGGCTTTGGCCGCGATCCGATGGACGAGCGCGAGTTGCCCTTTGTCTATGAAAAGAACCTGAAAGTCGCCAATATCAAGACCGTGCCCAGCATGGGGGTGGTCATCGCCAGCGGTGGCGGGTTGAACCTGGGCAAGGCCGGGATTAATTTTCTGATGGTGCTGCACGGCGAGCAGCGCATCGAACTGCATCGGCCCTTGCCGCCCGCCGCCACGATTATCCACGATAGCCGGGTGACCGCCGCCGTTGACAAGGGCAAGGCAAAGGGCGCCGTCGTCTATGTGGAAACCAAAATCCGCCTGAAGGAAACCGGTGAGCCGCTGTGCACCCTGGGCAGTTCAATGTTCGCGCGCGGCGATGGCGGCTTTGGCGGACCGGCCGAGGGCGGTTTTGCGCCGCATGAAGCGCCCGCGCGCAAACCGGATATGACATTTGAGGCGGCGACCCTGCCCGGTCAGGCGCTACTCTACCGGCTGTCTGGTGACCGCAATCCATTGCACGCGGACCCGGAAGTGAGCCGCCTGGCCGGCTTTGAGCGCCCCATCCTGCATGGATTGTGCACCTATGGCACCACCTGCCGCGCCATCATCCAACATGTCTGCGATTATGACGCCGCCAGGATCACCGGGTTCGATGTGCGGTTTTCTTCGCCGGTCATCCCCGGCGAAACCATTGTGGTGGACGCCTGGAAGGATGGCGACATCCTGTCGTTCGAATGCAAGGTGAAGGAACGCGGCATTACCGTGATCAAAGCGGGGAAATGCACACTGAAGGGCTGATCGCGTCACGTGACCGCTGGGCGCCGTTGCATGTATTGCGCAGCGCAACCGCCCGGCGCTTGCGGAACTACTCAAACATATGCCGCCAGTCGATCTGGTGCTGTCGGCAATGGCGCATATGCTTTGAATGGCCCGATACCGCTCCACGCCCGTTCAATATTGAAATTGTAGATTACCACTGAAAGAAATCGTGCAATGCCCCGCAAACGGCCTATTTATCCCGTTCATCCTGGCAGAATTCTGT
>CAMTWQ010000104.1:0-15368 GCA_947085465.1 uncultured Alphaproteobacteria bacterium | reverse complement strand
CGCCCGCATCAAGCGCATCCCTACCTCCAAGCCGCGTAACAACGTCTTGCCAGTCTCGATTAAATAGTGATTCGTGTGTCATTCCTCTCTAGAATCACAAACGATTCCACAGCGCAAGCTTCTTATTTTAGCGCCTATGGGCTAACCGCCGGGGCATTTGCCGTTGTGGGGCACTGGACGCGGCGCGTCGCGGCTGGTATTGGCAGCCATAGCCCACTCGTCATCTACCATGTTTATGCATTGCGAGGAGCGACCCGCATATGCCAAAAACCGAACCTGAGAGCGCCTCGCCCTACAAGGACAGCATTCGGCTGCCGCGCATGACGAAACAGCCTGACATACCGGAAATAACGGATCTGGCCAGCCGCGTGATCGCCGGGGACAGGCGGGCATTGGCGCGCGCGATTACCTTGATTGAATCGCGCCGCCCCGCCGACCGGCCCAAGGCGGGGGCCTTGTTGGCGCTGTTGCTTCCCGCTACGGGCAAGGCGATCCGGCTGGGATTTTCCGGCGCGCCAGGGGTGGGCAAATCCAGCTTTATTGAGACATTCGGCATGTTCCTCACCAAACGCGGGTTGAAGGTCGCCGTTCTGGCGGTTGATCCTTCCTCTACGCGCTCGGGCGGCTCGATCCTTGGCGACAAGACCCGCATGGAATTGCTGTCGCGCGAGCCTAACGCGTTCATCCGCCCCACGCCCTCCAGCGGCGCTTTGGGGGGCGTGGCGCGGCGCACCCGCGAGGCGATGCTGGCGGCGGACGCGGCGGGCTATGACATTGTGATTATAGAGACCGTCGGCGTCGGCCAGTCAGAAACCCAGGTCTGCGACATGGTGGATATGTTCGTGTTGCTGCTGTCGCCAGGCGGCGGCGACGAACTGCAAGGCATCAAGCGCGGCATCATGGAACTGGCCGACATGGTGATCGTCAACAAAGCCGACGGGGAATTTCTCAAGGCCGCTGGCCGCGCCGCCGCCGAGCATCAGGCCGCCCTGCATCTGATGCGGCCGGTGAGCATGAATTGGCAGGTTCCAGTGCTGCAAACCTCGGCGCTGACTGGCTCGGGCATGAATGAGGTGTGGGACAACATCAGCGCCTACCGCAAGGCGCTGGGCGCCACCGGCGAACTAACCCGGCGCCGGGCGGAACAGGCCCGATCCTGGATGTGGTCAGAGGTGCATGATTCCCTGCTGAATATGCTGCACGAAGACCCCGCAGCAGCAAAACTGGCGGCAAAGCTTGAAAAGCAAGTGCTGGCCGGAAACCTGCCCGCCAGCGAGGCGGCGCGGCAATTGCTGGCGGTGGTTCGCCGCAAAGCTTGACGCAGCCCCCGCCACAGGCTATTCATCCGGCCTCAATTCGCCTGCTCTGCCGGGCATTTTCCGTTTGGATAGGTTAAGGAAATCTGCATGGCCCGCCGCTGCGAACTTACCGGCACCGCCGTTCTCACCGGCAACAATGTCAGCCACGCGAATAATAAAACGCGACGGCGGTTTTTGCCCAATCTGGTGAACGTCACCTTGACCAGTGATGCGATGGGCCAGGGGGTGCGGCTTAAGATTTGCGCTAACGCCCTGCGCACGGTCGATCATAATGGCGGGCTGGACAGCTTTTTGATGAAGGCGCGTGATTCCGAATTATCGCTGCGCGCGCGCCGCCTGAAGCATCAGATTACCAAACGCCGCGAAGCTGCCCAGGCTAAAGCTTGAATCAGAATTTTAAATAGGGTCAGACTCGATTTAGGATTATGCTTGATATCACAGCAAGTTAAGAAACTAAATCGAGTCTGACCCTATTTAATTTAGTCTGACCCTATTTAATTTCAGGCAGCAGGAATTGCAGCAGCACGGTTTTCTGAAAACCCTTAAAATTATCGTCCGAGATCACGAACAGTTCCGTGCCGCCCGCAGCATTCGTTCGCGCCGCCAGCCCTTCCATATTATCAATGCCGTATTTCGCTGTGAGGCTGATCAAGACCTCGCCATCAAGTAATGCGCCCGGCTTGATGCTATCCGCCTTGATGCGCCTGATCTGCATGCCCGGCCCGCCCATCATGGTAAAGCGCCGCTCCAGCACCAATAGATCGCCACCCGGCAAAAATTCCATATCGGTTGGCTGAAACAATCCATCCCGGCGCAGGCTGATATTCTGCGCGCCATCTTTGCCGGTCAGCCAGCCGGTATGATTGCCCGCACTGTCCGGCCAGTCCTCGGCAAAGGCGATGATGGTTCCATCAGCGCGCTGCTCCAGCGCCTCTATACCTTTGTTGCCCGGTGCATTCGCAAGCGCCGGCGGCATTGAAATGCGGAGCGGTTTGGCGCTAAACCCGCCCAGGTTTAGTGGATATCGCAACACCCGGTGATTGCGCTCGAACGACACCAATACCGGGCCATCCAGATTTCCGGGCTGCTCCAGCGTGAGCGATTCTGAATCCGCTCCCTGTTTATTGCCAAGCGCCCGCCCGTCTTCATCCATGAGCGGGGTGATTTCTGCATCCGTAATCCCGCTAAGCCGCCCGTCCGTGTACAGCAATGCGGCGCGCAGCCAGTTCCCCTGATCGGTAATGGCCAGCATGCGCCGCCCATCCGCGCTGAGCGTTAATCCAGAGAAGCCGCCAAAATCTGAACTGTCCGATTTCAGCACCACACCTGAAACAAAGATCAGTTTACCGAAGTGGTTTTGCGTGTGATCCTCAGGGTTAAGGGGATGTTGCGACGCGCGGATCGTAATAGTTTCAGCCTGCGCCGCCACGGGCGTAACACAAAACAACACGCAAATACGCAGAACCCAATTCCAACCCACGAACGACCTCATGCTTTAAATTTTCGATTTCACCCAGTAGACTAATCACACCGCCATTTAAGGAGGGAATCATGTCACTCATCCTAAACCGCCGCGCACTGATCGGCGGCGCGATGGCCACACCCTTAGCGGCGCTGCTCGCCGATCCCTACCACGCCCGCGCGCAAGCCGCCACCCTTGAGCAAGTGAGCACCACAACCCCGGATGGAAGAACGGTGCAGGCGAGCCTCGCATTACCAGACGCGCGGTCTGCTCCTGGAGTGCTGCTGATTCACGAATGGTGGGGCCTGAATGATCAGATCAAGACCGTCGCAGCGGAATTTGCCCGCCTTGGCTATGCCGCACTGGCTATCGATCTGTACGATGGGCAAGCGGCTACTGACCCGGAAACGGCTAAAAAATTAATCGACTCAGTAAAACCAGAAGCGGCAAAGCAAACCCTTGCCGCATGGATTGGATGGCTACGCGCGCACGGCGCAACAACTGAAAAGCTCGGCGCTGTGGGCTGGTGTTTTGGCGGTGGCTGGAGCTTGCGCGGCAGCCTGGCGGCGCCGGTTGATGCGAGCGTGATCTATTACGGCAATGTCGCACTGCCCGCCGCCGAATTAGCGGCGTTGAAGGGCCCCGTGCTTGGCCATTTCGCCAACAAGGACAATTATATTAACCGGCCAATGGTGGAAGCCTTCGAAGCGGAAATGAAAATAGCGGAAAAACCGCTCGTGACGCATTGGTATGAAGCAGAACATGGCTTCGCCAATCCAACCTCTGCGCGATATGACCAGGCCGACGCCGCGCTTGCCTGGGAGCGCACGACGGCGTTTTTCAAACAAAATCTTTATTAGACGCGCCGCGCCTGCTTGCGCGCAGCCGCTGCATGACGCTTATCCTGCCCGCTGTTTGCGCTGGCGAATTTTCGCGCCGCCTCTTCATCAAATAACTCGGCGAGCTTTTCGGTCATAGCGCCGCCTAGCTGTTCGACATCCACAATGGTGACGGCGCGTTTGTAATAGCGCGTGACATCATGGCCGATGCCGATCGCCAGCAGCTCGATGCTGGAGCGTTTTTCGATCCAATCGATCACCTCGCGCAAATGCCGCTCCAGATAATTTCCCGGATTGACCGAAAGCGTGGAATCATCGACCGGCGCGCCATCGGAGATCACCATCAGGATGCGCCGCTGTTCGGGCCGCGCCATCAGCCGGTCATGCGCCCAGCTTAACGCCTCGCCATCGATGTTTTCCTTGAGCAGCCCCTCGCGCATCATCAGGCCAAGATTTTTGCGCACACGGCGCCACGGCGCCTCCGCCGGCTTGTAGATTATATGCCGCAGATCGTTAAGCCGGCCGGGGCTTGGCGGCTTGTTATCGGCAAGCCATTTTTCGCGCGCCTGCCCGCCCTTCCAGGCACGGGTGGTGAATCCCAAAATCTCCACCTTGACCGAACAACGCTCCAGCGTGCGCGCCAAAATATCGGCGCACATGGCGGCCACCATGATCGGGCGGCCGCGCATGGAGCCAGAATTATCCAGCAACAGCGTCACCACCGTATCGCGGAACTCCATGTCAAGTTCCTGCTTGAACGTCAGCGCATGGTATGGATCGAGAATGACGCGCGTCAGCCGCGATGTGTCCAGCAGGCCTTCTTCGAGATCAAACTCCCACGAGCGGTCCTGTTGCGCCATCAGTTTGCGTTGCAGCCGATTGGCAAGCCGGCCAACCACGCTTTGATATTGCTGTAATTGCTGATCAAGATACGCGCGCAGCCGCGTTAGCTCCTCGGCGTCGCACAATTCCTCCGCATTGATCATCTCGTCAAACGACCCGGTATAGATGCGATAACCAGGAAATCGGCGGTCACCGCTTGGCTCTGGACGGAAAGGGCGATTGCCGTCAGGATTATCGTCGGAGTCTTCGCCATCCGGCTGCTCGTCCGAGTCGATCATCACCGTCTGACCTTCGCCGTCCTCGCCCTCGCCTTCCACAAATTCCATGTCTTCGGAACTGCTGCCGTCCGGCTGGCCGCTATCGCCCTCGTCGTCACCTTCGGCGCCGTCTTCGGATTGTTCTCCATCCTGATCCGAGCCATCGCCGTCGGGATTTTCCTCGCCCAGCTCTTCGCCGAGATCAAGATCGGTGATAATCTTGCGGGTCATGCGCGCGAAACGGGCCTGATCGCCGATCATCCCGTCAAGTTGCGCTAAATCCTCGCCCGCCTTTTGTTCTATGAAAGAACGCCACAATTCAACAATATTTAACGCGGACGGCGGCGGCGGCGCACCGGTCAGCTTTTCCCGCACCATCAGGGCTACTGCTTCAGCCAATGGCGCGTTGGACTGCTCCGTGACATCCTTAAAGCCCATTTCCGTAAAGCGATGTTCAAGCGCCGCATTGAGGTTTTTCGCCATGCCGCGCATTTCGCGCGCGCCGATGCATTCAACACGCGCCTGCTCTGATGCTTCATAAATCTCGCGCGCAGTTGGCCCCATTGGCGTGAAACGCTCATGGGTCGCGTCATCGTGATGGCGCAGTTTGAGCGAATAGGCGTCCGCCAAGCCGCGGATGCGCGCAACTTCAACAGCCGGCAGTTCACGCGATGGCGCAGGCAAACGAACGGCGCCGCCGCGCACGCCTGGCGACTCGGATCCAAACGTCACCAGCAGTTCGGGATCCTCGGCGATGGTGCGCGCAGCAAAACTCAGCGCGCGCTTGAACGGCTCTACCGGACTTTCTTTTACGCCGTTACTCATGTTCTGCGCGCCGCTGGATCTATTTCATGGTGATGTTGGCAGCGGATTCAGGCAGTTCCTCGCTGAAACAGCGCTGATAGAATTCAGCGACGCTAGCGCGCTCCAGTTCATCACACTTATTCAAAAAAGTCAGCCGGAAGGCAAATCCAACATCATCGAAAATGCGCGCATTCTGCGCCCAGGTTAGCACCGTGCGCGGGCTCATCACCGTCGATAAATCGCCATTCATAAAAGCTGCGCGCGTCATATCGGCAACCCGCACCATATCGGACAATACCTTGCGGCCCTCCGATGAATCATAGGCTGGCGATTTCGACAGCACGATTTCCGTTTCCACATCATGCGGCAGATAATTCAACGTGGTGACGATATTCCAGCGGTCCATCTGGCCTTGATTGATTTGCTGGGTGCCGTGATACAGCCCCGACGTATCGCCAAGGCCAATGGTATTAGTGGTCGAAAACAGGCGGAAATACGGGTGCGGCCGGATCACCCGGCTTTGATCGAGCAAGGTTAGCTTGCCGTCTACCTCTAGCACGCGCTGAATTACAAACATCACATCCGGCCGGCCGGCGTCATATTCGTCAAACACCAGCGCGCAGGGCCGCTGCAAGGTCCAGGGCAGGATGCCTTCACGAAACTCCGTTATCTGTTTGCCTTCGCGCAGCACGATGGCGTCCTTGCCGATCAGATCAATGCGGCTGATATGGCTGTCCAGGTTGACGCGAATGCATGACCAGTTGAGCCTTGAGGCGACCTGTTCGATATGGGTCGATTTTCCGGTGCCGTGATAACCCTGAATCATCACCCGGCGATTGAAGGCAAACCCCGCCAGAATGGCAAGCGTCGTTTCGCGGTCAAACACATAAGTGTCATCGCGGTCCGGCACATATTCATTAGAGCGCGAAAATGCCGGAACCCGCATGCCGCTGTCAAAACCAAATGTCTCGCCAACAGCAATAGTCGTGTCAGGAGCGTCAAGGGCCGCTTTGGCGGCTGCATCTACCGTCATAGGTATTTTCCATCTATTTCCGAAACTGTGCCAGCACACCTGCTAAAACAAGTGAAAGGGCCATCAATCGGTCATTTAATATTGCTGGCTTTTAACCGGTTATAGGCCTGGATGACCTGCTTTAGCTTGCCCTCTGTCGCCCTGTCGCCGCCGTTCGCATCGGGATGGAACCGCTTCACCAATTCCTTATACCGCACCTTGATATCTTTCAAGCTAGCGGTTTGCTCCAGACCCAGGCTGGCGAACGCCTCCAGCATCGCTGCCGGCAAGCGCCGGCCCGCCGGTTCCTGGGGTTGATTAGACTTGGCTGGCTCGCTTGGATCGCCAAACAGATTATAGCGGTCCTGCTGGCGATAGCTCCAGCCCTTGCGGATCACCCCAGAATCCCGGTTCCGCCAGGTAGGCCGATGGCCGGTGATGTTATCGCGTATATAGTCTTCGACCTCGGTATCGCTTTTCCCGGCGAAAAAATTCCAACGCTGGTTATATTCCCGCACATGACCAGTACAGAACCAGTAATAATCACGCAGTCTCTCCGGCGATTGCGGCGCGCGGTGTGGCGCTGGCGCTTTGCAGCCTTCCCAGGCGCAGACATGGGTGACCGGCTCGGCCCGGAGCTTAGCGCGCGGGCGGATACGTATCCTATCAATGTCGCGTGTAAACTTAAGCGGCATAGGATTATTGTCCCAGAACTTGATCGACGAATGCATGATTCACTGCTTCGGCAAAAGAAAGCCTGCTACTCTACACTTTTCCTCACGCTGACGGAACCCTGGATGAATACCGCCGCCACAATACGCTCAAGGCTTGAACAAAGCCTTGCGCCTGTGCTGCTTGAAATCACTGACGACTCACACAGGCACGCGGGCCATGGCGGGGCGAAACCCTCGGGTGAGACGCATTTTAATCTGCTGATCGTTTCAGCAGCCTTTACAAGAAAAACCCGCGTCGCCCGGCACCGGATGGTTTACGAAATTCTGAAAGAACTAATGGATGCGCCGGTGCACGCCCTAGCGCTAACAACATTGACGCCGCAGGAAGCTGCTTCACGGTAACACTGCAACCAGAAGGAATGGCAGCGTGATCATCGCCAGCAGGGTGGACTGCATGACAATACCCGCGACCGCCTCCGGATCGGTGTTGTAACGCAAGGCGAAAATATAATTGATCACCGCCGCCGGCATTGCCGTTTGCAGCAGCAGCACACCCCGCACCGTGCCAGAAACCCCAAGCAGATACGCCAGGCTCCAGCCCACTCCAAGACCCATGACGATACGCAGCACCGCCAGCGCGCTGCCACGTCGCATACCACTCCAGCCAATGCGCGAGAGGCTGACGCCTAACATGAGCAACATCAGCGGAATGGTGATTCCACTAAGCAGCTTTGTCGTATTGGCGATCCATTCTGGCACGCCAATATCTCCAAAACGGACCATCAACGACAACGGAACCGCATAGATCACCGGATTTCGCATCACCTCAACCGGCGATAGCTTGCCGCTATTAATCCATACTCCAAGCGTCGATTGCGATATGGCGCTGATCATAAAATAACCGGTGCCAATCGCCAGGCCGGCTTCCCCAAACGCGAACAAACAAATGGGCAGGCCCATATTTCCCGCATTTGAAAAACTAATCGCAGGCAAATAATTACGGATCGGCAACCCGGTTATCCGCAAGATCACTGCACCGATGACGCAGCACGTTAAAATTGACAAGACAGCCGCAAGCGCAATCTGGCCAAGCGCCGCCAGTTCGACCTGCAATGTGCTAAGTGTGCTAAACACCAAGCATGGCAAGCCAATATTTGTAACCAGGCCGCTGATCATTTCGGTGTCAAAATTATATCCGGCCCTGGACCAGCCGTACCCGATGCCCGCAATAATGAAGACTGGCGCTACAATCGCCAATAGCTCGCCGGTCACGCGCCCGGCGCCTGTGCGCCAAGCCCTGTTGGTGGGGTGATGCGTATTGAGGTAATGGCGTTACGATGACGGCGGATCACTTGAAACTTGAAATCGTAGAACACAAAAGTTTGCCCTGGTTCGGGAATGGCCTGCGCCTCGTGAATGATCAAGCCTGCGATGGTCGTCGCCTCTGTGTCAGGCAGGCTCCAGTATAATTCACGGTTGAGGTCGCGGATCGCAACATCGCCGTCCACAATCAAACTTCCGTCCGTTTGCGGCCGCACACCACGCACCGGCGCGTCATGCTCATCGGAAATTTCACCTACTATTTCTTCTAGAATATCCTCAAGCGTCACCAGCCCCATGAGCGCGCCATATTCATCAACCACCAGGGCAAAATGCGTGCGGCGTGAAAGAAACGCCAGCAATTGCTCGCGCAACGAGGTGCTGTCCGGAACAAACCAGGGCTTGGTGGCCATAGCCATCACGTCAATGACATTACCGCTGGAGGTATTGGGGTGATGGTTGGCCGCAAGGGCGCGCAACAGATCCTTTGCATGCACAACTCCTATGATGTTTTCTTGATTGCCTGACCATACCGGCACCCGCGTATAAGGGCTGGACAGCACCTGTTCGATAATTTCCGTGGGCGGCAACCCGGCATCCACCATATGGATATTCTTGCGGTGAACCATGATTTCGTCAACGCCAACTTCATCCAGATCAAGAATTCCACCGATCATGTCGCGCTCGCGTTTTTCAACCGCGCCCTCACGATGATGCAGATCGACTGCGCCGCGCAACTCGTCGTGCGCCGTAATAACATTGAAGGGCTGATCGGGGTCATACCCGAATAGATGAAATATCCCGCGCACGCAAAACCGCACCACGGCAACTAACGGTCGCAAAACCCATATGACGCCGCGCATATAGGGCGCCACCGCAATAGCCACGCGCTCCGGCTGCGAAATGGCAACGGTTTTCGGCAAGACTTCAGAAAAAATCACCACCAGTGCAGTCATGACCAAAGTTGCATAGGCGACCCCCACATCGCCGAACAATCCAACAAACAAGCTAGCAGCCAGGGCAGACGCCAGAATATTGACCATGTTGTTGCCGAGCAGCACCGTTCCGATGACACTTTCCCGGTCAATGATCAGTCTCTCGGTAGTTTCGGCGCGATGCGAGCCATGCGAAGCCAACCGGTGAATTCGCGCCCGCTGCGCGGCTGTTAACGCCGTTTCAGAAGCGGAAAAAAACGCCGATAGCAGCAGCAAAATAACAATCGCGCCGATCAGTAACCCAATTGGAAGAGCAATTTCGGTTTGCAGCTCCATCTCGTCAATCGTCCCTCTTCGCAAGTGACGCCACCAGAACCTCACATACCGCATCGCTGCTGATTTGGCTGGTCATAAAGCAATCGCCGATAGCGCGTGGCAGCACAAAATTGATGCGTCCTTGCGCCACCTTTTTATCTTGCGCCATATGCGCCAGCAGCCGGTCTGGATCGAGCGGCCCGCCCGCAATCTGGGCGATGCGCGTGGGCAGCCCCATCGCAGATAAATGCCGGGCCACGCGCGCTGCGTCTTGAACCGGCGCTATGCCCTGCTTAGCTGCAAGCTCAAACGCCAGGCACATGCCAATAGCGACGCCTTCGCCATGCAGCAGCCGCTCACTGTATCCAGTTTCGCGTTCCAGCGCATGGCCGAAGGTATGGCCAAGATTGAGCAGCGCGCGCGGCCCAATTTCGCGCTCGTCCAGCGCAACGATAGCCGCCTTAGCAGCGCAACTCGCCTGCACAGCGCGGGCGCGCAGGGCATGATCGCCGCTGCGGATATCATGCCCAGCGGTTTCCAGCCAATCAAAAAATGGAGCGTCGCCAATCAGGCCGTATTTTACCACTTCGGCATAACCCGCCAGCAATTCCCGTTCGGGTAATGTGTCAAGTAGCGCAATATCTGCGATCACCATGCGCGGCTGATAGAATGCGCCGACAAGATTTTTCCCATGCCGCGTGTTAACGCCAGTCTTGCCGCCGACGGAGGAATCAACCTGCGCCAGCAGGGTGGTCGGTATTTGCGCAAAATCAACGCCACGCCGCAGAATTGCGCTGGCAAATCCGGTCAAATCCCCCATCACTCCACCGCCCAGCGCCAGCACCAAATCGCCGCGCTCGACTTTTTGCTCCAAAAGCCAATCGAGCAACCTTTGTAAATGCGTGAAATCCTTTGTCTGCTCGCCCGGCGGCAAAATCATTTCCGCATGCGCGATGGCTTCTGCATCCAATGCTTGCCGCAACGCGCCCAGATGCAGCCCCGCTACAGTGCTGTCGGTGATGATAACCACGCGCTGACGCCGCAATAACGGCTTTAACAGGGCGCCAGCCTTTGCTAGCAATCCAGTCCCCACATGAATATCATAGGCCCTCTCCCCCAGTTCGACCCTTACCGTCTTGATCGCAGCGGCTCCCTGACCTGAAAAGCGGTCGGATAGTTTAGCAAGTATAGTATCCGCCACCTCATCATGCGGCGCATCGATACTATCAACCGTAATGTCTGCAAGCCCATATATTGGATAACGCTGATCGCGCAGCCGCAGCATCGTTTCACGCGCATCGCCTTGTTTGAGCAATGGCCGGTTATTGCGCCGCTGCACCCGTTTCAGCAACAGCTCAACATCCGCCCGTAACCACACCGAGACGCCATATTTAGTGATGTTAGCGCGCGTCTGCGGGTCCATAAAGGCCCCGCCCCCGGTGGCCAGCACACCCCCCGGCTGTTCGCGCAACAGCCGCTCGATCACCCGGCGCTCGCCTTCGCGGAAATATGGCTCTCCGTGCTTTTCGAAAATCTCCGGAATGCTCATGCCTCCAGCGCTTTCGATTTCCGCATCCGCATCAGTAAACGGCACGCCGAGCCGCGACGCCAGCCGCCGGCCAACCGTCGTCTTACCGGCACCCATCAGGCCCACCAGCACGATCGTCCGCTGACCCGCAGGATTTTGCCCAGCTTCGGCTGCAACAGGAGATTGGGGTTCTTGCTCGTTCATCTCTTAATGGCTATCTGAAAAGGGCGCCAAGTGCTATTTCTATACTCCAGAAACATGCCCGATTCCACTCAGTCGGAGAGATTCTCAGAGCCGGTTCGCTGCGTCCAACTAAAAGTAGCCGCCAGAATGTCAAAATTGCTTGGATTACTTCTTGTCCTGATCGCCGCCATCATTGCCGGGGGGGCGATTTATCTTGCTGTTTGGGATGTGCCGCCACCGGCGCATAAGGTGGAAAAGGCGCTGGCGGATGAAGTCTTGCGGCATTAAGAGAGCGCCACGGCTCATCTTGCTGTTGCTCGTTGCCGCCGCCATTTCCGGGGTGACCGCCGCACAGCCGGTGCCTCTGCGCCCAAATACGCCCCCATACACCACTCTGCCAACGCCACAGCCAACGCCCCAGCCAACGCCCCAGCCAACGCCCCAGAATGACATTGTCCCATCAACGCAACCCGAAAGTGCTCCAAACGGCGGATCGGATGGCCCTGCCGTTGATACGGTAACTTCTGGCAAGCTGCCGGATATCGATCACGGTTCGACGGGTATACTTACAGCGGAGACAGGCGGTTTTCCGGCCACCCTGTGGATGGGGGCTGATCGTGGCCTGGTGGAGCGGCTGATGGCGCAACTGCCGCCAGTTAGCCCCTCGCCCACCCTGCAAAAACTTGCCCGGCGCCTGCTGCTTAGCGCCGCAGACCTACCATCTGGCCAGAGCAGCGGGGCCTCACTATTTGGCCTGCGGCTTGCCAGCCTGGAAAAATCCGGCGCATTCGAGGCAGTACGTGATTTGGCGGCGCAAGCCGGTCCTTCATCCAAAGATGAAGCCGTGCTGCGCGCCAGCGCGGAGGTGGCGCTGGCGGAAAATAATCTTGATATTGCATGCCAGCATATGGACCGGATGATCAAGCAAAGTCAGGATGTTTATTGGCTGAAACTTTCCGGTTTTTGCCAAATCCGGCGCAGCGATCCAGCAGCCGCGCAATTGACTGCCTCGCTGCTTGGTGAACAAGAGACGGATGATACAGCCTATCAGGCCCTGCTTGCGTCGCTGATCTCAAAAGACGCCCCGCCGCTAAAATCGCTCAAAGACCCACAACCTCTGCATCTGGCGATGATCCGCATGGCTGGCTTCCCGCTTCCCAAAGGCATTCTGGATACGGCCACAGCGCCTGCATTGAAAATGCTCGCCCGCATGCCTGAAATTGATGCAGAACTGCGCATAAAGGCCGCCGAGCGGGCGGAAGCACTGGGCGCCATTGAAACCATCGAGATGGCGGAGATTTATGCCGCTGCGCAGTTTTCAGTTAAGGATCGCAGCAATGCGGCAGAACTGGCCCCGGACAGGCCTGGCGCACTCGCCAATGCGTTGATGCACCAATCGGTGCGCGCGCAGGATTCGGACACGACCCGGGCCCTGGCTCTGGCCACTGCATGGCGTGTTGCCCGCGCCAGTGACAGCTTTGCTACTGTCGCGCGGGCAAATCAAAGCCTAGCGCGCGAAGTAATCCCGACTCCTGAAATGCTCGGCATGGCGGCTGATATGGGGCGGGCAATGTTGTATGCAGGTGATGCGCTTTCCGCCAACCGATGGTACGCCATGGCGCAGACCTTGGCTGCCGCCGGCAACCCGGAGGCGCTGAGTATCAGCCATGGATTATGGCCACTGCTAAGGCTTGCGAATGGGGCGGGTACGCCAGCCTATAATGGCGCGGAGGTTGAGGCATGGATCGATAGCCTTGCCCCAGAGGCGCGCCAGACGCATGGCCGTTTAGTGTTATCAATGCTCCAGGCCCTGGGTTTTGAGGCGCCGCGTGCGGCGTGGGGAAAAATCCCCTTGGCCGCAGTTCGCGAGACTCGTGAAATACCTTCCGCAACCCTATTGATTTTACTAGGGGATGCGGGCCGTTATGGGAGAATAGGCGAAACCGTTCTGCTTAGCCTGCTATGTCTTGATGGCGGCCTGAATGAACCGTTCGTTATTGGCGAAGTTTTACGCGCGCTCAACAATGCGGGATTGGCGGATGAGGCCCGCACGCTGGCGGTAGATACCGCATTGCTTGGGGGAATGTGAAGCCAGCCCATGGCAAATGATCACCCGCTCCTGGAATTGTTTCTTGAAATGCTCAGCGCCGAACGCGGCGCGGCGGCAAACACGCTCGCCGCCTACCGCCGGGATATTGCTGATTTTCAGGATTTTCTCGCCCGGCGCAAACGCCCCCTGGATGAAGCGGATGCGCAAAATATCCGGCTTTATCTGGACCATCTCGCTGGCGCCGGCCTGAGTGCTGCCACGAGTGCGCGACGCTTGTCGGTGATCCGGCAATTTCACCGCTTTTTGTTTGCCGAGGGCGCGCGCGCCGACGATCCCAGCACCACCATTGAGGGGCCGAAAGCCAGGCGCAAACTGCCCAGGGTGCTGAGCGAGCCCGAGGTTGACGGGCTACTTGCTGCGGCCCATGCCCGCGATGACACGCCACAGGGCGCGCGGCTTGTCTGTATGTTGGAGATTCTCTACGCCACCGGCCTGCGGGTAAGTGAACTGGCGGGATTACCCTTAAGCGCGGTGCACAATGATCCGCTGCTGATGCTGGTGCGCGGCAAGGGCGGACGCGAGCGGCTGGTGCCACTGGGTGATCCGGCGCGCACAGCGATTGAGAAGTACCTGAAAGTGAGAACACATTTTCTTGGCGAGGGGCGGCAGTCCCGGTTTCTGTTTCCTTCACGCAGCGTTAGCGGCCACCTCACCCGTCACCGCTTTGCGCAATTGCTGGGTGAACTGGCGGCGGAGGCCGGGCTGCCCTTGCGCGCAATTTCACCGCACAGTTTGCGCCATGCCTTCGCCACGCACTTGCTGGCGCACGGCGCTGATCTGCGCGTTGTCCAGCAAATGCTTGGCCATGCGGATATTTCCACCACCGAGATTTATACCCATGTGCTAGCCGAGAGAATGCAGGCGCTGGTCAGGCAGCACCATCCATTGGCCACCCAAAAACATGAAATCGGGCATCTTTGAGATGTTAAATGAATAGATTGTCCATGTTGAAAAGTTTCCGTAAAATAGCCGCATGGATCGCCTCTCAATTATTGCTGTCTTACAGGACCGCCAGGAAGAATTGCGCGCCATGGGTTTGCGCAGGCTAAGCCTGTTTGGCTCTTATGCGCGGGGCGACGCCGGACAGAATTCCGACATTGATCTGTTGAGCGCCCTGGACGAAAGCAAGCAGCTTTCCCTGCTGGATGTCATTCATATCGAAAATTATTTGAGTGATCTGCTTGGCCGCAAAGTGGATTTAGTGGACGAAGGCAGTCTGGATGCACGCATCCGGCCCGCCGTGCAGAAATCCCTGCTTCATGCATTCTAGATCGCCCCTGCAACTCTTTGAAGACATCGCCGAGAATATTTCGCGCATAGAAAATTATACACGCGGTTATGACGCGGGTAAGTTTTCTGAAGACAGCATGTGCCAGGATGCTGTGCAGCATTGCCTGCTACGCCTCAGTGAAGCGGCGCGGTTGCTTGGAGATGAAGCCGTGCTATATGCGCCCGCAATCCCCTGGCGGGATATACGAGGCATCGGCAACCGGCTTCGCCATGAATACCAGAAAGTTGAAACTGCGCTGATCTGGCGCATCATTGAAAAAGACCTGTCGCCGCTTAAGCGCGCAACCAGTGAGGCCCTGAAAGCACTGCGCGGCTAGAATTTCCCACCGCTGTTGCCCGCCGCACGCCTTACCGGCGGTGGCCATAACGCATTCTCCCGCTATGAACGCGGCGAGGCAGCTCCATTGCCCGCCGTCATCAATCTGTTCCGGTTATTGGATAAACACCCGGAATTGCTGAAAGACCTGGTGTAGGCAT
>CAMTWQ010000103.1:0-3072 GCA_947085465.1 uncultured Alphaproteobacteria bacterium | reverse complement strand
TCATCGTGCTCTGGTGACCCGTTGAGAATAATCATAAGCTTCTATAACATAAAAGGAACCCGGATAATTGACTAATTATGGATTAATTCCTGTAGAATAACCCGGACATAAATGAGGTTCAGATGCAGACATTCAGTTTCGACCCCGTCACCTTGCCACCCGCTGCGGCGCAACTGCGGCATGAAGTGCGGGAGTTTCTCGCAGAGCACAACGCCAAACGAACCCCGCTGGAGCGGGCGCAAAGCTGGACCGGCAATGACCCGGAATTCAGCCGCAAAATGGGCGAGCGCGGCTGGATTGGCCTGGTATGGCCAAAAAAATATGGCGGCCATGAGCGCACCTCGTTTGAGCGTTATGTGATGCTGGAGGAAATGCTGGTTGCGGGCGCGCCTGTTGGGGCGCACTGGATTGCCGACCGGCAAAGCGGCCCGCTGTTGTTGCGCTTTGGCACCGAAGAACAGCGGCAAAAATATCTGCCGCCGGTGACGCGCGGCGAGATGTTTTACTGCATCGGCATGTCCGAGCCGGACACCGGCTCCGATCTCGCCTCGGTGCGCAGCAAGGCGGTGAAAGTGGATGGCGGCTATCGCATCACCGGGCGCAAGATATGGACCAGCGGCGCGCACACGGCGCATGTCATGATCGGACTGTTCCGCACCAGCGGCACGCCAGAATCCCGGCATGAAGGATTGACGCAATTTCTGGTCGATCTGCGTTTGGTGGACGGAACCGATTTGAAGGCCAAGAACGGCATGACCGTGCGCCCGATAAACAGCCTGCTGGGGGATCATCACTTTAATGAAGTGACGTTCGAGGACACGTTCGTCCCGGATTCAGGTGTTGTCGGTAAGGCCGATAATGGCTGGTCACAGGTAATGTCGGAACTGGCGTTTGAGCGCAGCGGGCCGGAGCGGTATCTGTCGAGCATTCAGCTTGTGCTGGAGATGATCAGGCGGCTTTCGCAACAGCCAACGCCGCAGGGCTATGCGGCGGTAGGTCGGCTAATCGCACATCTCTCCACCCTGCGGCAAATGTCGGTGTCGGTGGCGGCGAAACTGAATGCGGGGCTTGATCCGGCGCTTGAAGGCTCCATCGTCAAGGACCTGGGCGCGGTGTTCGAGCAGGAAATCCCAACCATCGCCCAGCAGACCTTCGAGGTGGAGCCGCACCTTGGCGCGGATGCGGGTGATCTTGAGCAGGTGATGGCGTTCCTGGTGCAGAACAGCGTTTCTTATTCGCTGCGCGGCGGCACGCGGGAAATTCTGCGCGGCATTATCGCGCGCGGCCTTGGTTTAAGATAGTTGGGGATAGGAACAAGTCATGAGTGAAATCAGCGTCATGCTGAACGATACGGTCAGCCGTTTGTTTGGCGGCATGGTTACGCCGGAAGTGCTGGCGGCGGCGGAAAATGGCGTATGGCCTGCCGCATTATGGAAAGCGGTGGAGGAGGCGGGCCTGAGCTTGCCGCTGGTGTCGGAAAAGCGCGGCGGCGTCGCCTGTGACTGGCTGGATGCGCGCGTCGTGCTGCATGGGGCCGGGCGCTATGCGGTTCCGCTTCCGGTCGCTGAAACGATCCTGGCGAGCTGGCTTCTGGACCGTGCGGGCATCGAGCCGCCGATGGGGCCGATGAGCGTCGCTTACGCCGCGCCGGGCGCAACGCTGCATTTGTATCATGAAGCGGATGGCTGGCGGCTTGATGGCGTGTGCCCGCGCGTGCCGTGGGGCGCGAAGGTTGAGCATGTGGTGCTGGTTGCGCAAGCCGAGGGTGCGGTGCGCGTGGCGCTGGTGGCGCGTGGCGATTACACGGTTGAGCCAGGTCTGAACATGGCGAAGGAGCCGCGCGATACGTTGCGCTTTGCCCAGGCGCCGGTGGCCGCGTGTGATGTTGGCGATGGCCTGCCGGAAAATGCGGTGGAACTGTACGGCGCGCTGATCCGCGCGGTGCAAATCGGCGGCGCGCTCGAAAACATTTTGCACGAGTCGGTGAAATACGCCAACGACCGCATTCAGTTTGGCAAACCCATCGGCAAGTTTCAGGCGGTGCAGCAAAGCCTGGCGCAATTGGCCGATGAAGTGGCGGCGGCGGGAGCCGCCGGGTCGGCCGCCTGTGCGGCGGTGGATAAGGCGCTGCGCTCAAACAGTGGCGGTGACGCCTGGTTGCGCATCGCCGCGGCCAAGTCACGCGCCGGTGAGGGGGCGGGCAAGGGCGCCAGCATCGCGCATCAGGCGCATGGGGCGTTCGGCTTTACCTATGAGCATGTGCTGCATTTTGCCACCAGGCGGCTATGGTCCTGGCGGGCGGAATTTGGAAGCGGCGACCAATGGGCGATGGCGCTCGGCAAGCGTGTGGCCGATACCGGCGCGGATCATATATGGGAAACGCTAACGGCAACGGATTAAATGATGCCGACAATCAGCACCTTTTATGGTATCCTGATCCAGATGTTTTGGGCTGACCATGCCCCGCCGCACTTTCATGCACTGTATGCGGAAGATGAAGTGGTGATCGATATTCGGACTTTGGATCTGATAGAAGGCTGGATGCCCAGGCGCGCACTGGCTCTTGTGCTAGAATGGGCACAGGAACACCGGGCCGAACTTATGGAGGATTGGGAACTATGCGCACGCAATCAGACCCCCAAAAAAATTCGCCCGCTGCAGTAACTCCGGCAATCCGGCCACGGATGCCGTGGCGCGTTGCGGAGGCCAGAGCGCTTGCGGGCTTCCGGCTGCGGGTTCGCTTTGTTGATAATCTTGAGGGCGAGGTAGATATGTCGGCGCTGGTGCATTCGCCAGCCGCAGGCGTCTTTGCCACGCTTGCCAACCCGGATGTTTTTGCGCAAGTTTTTGTGGCGCATGGCGTGGTGACATGGCCCGGTGAAATTGATCTTGCGCCGGACGCCATGTACGCCGAGATCAAAAAGGCGGGGAAATGGGAATTGCGCTAAGTACAAGAGCAATCTGCATTAAGTTCGAGCCATGAGGCTCGAACTTAATAAAGAAAATTGCTCTAGATTTTAATGTGTTAGAGCAGCTTTCCGCGATTAAGTGGGGTCACTTCGTTACTCCACT
>CAMTWQ010000102.1:0-9597 GCA_947085465.1 uncultured Alphaproteobacteria bacterium | reverse complement strand
GTCGCGCTGGAATCGATGGGGTTCAAGACCTTCGGTTTCGCTGGCGGGCGCGATGACGTCTGGGAGCCGGAAGAGGACGCCTACTGGGGCTCGGAGAACACTTGGCTGGGCGGTGACAAACGCTACTCCGGCGAACGGGATCTCGAAAATCCGCTCGCTGCCGTGCAGATGGGCCTGATCTACGTCAACCCGGAAGGCCCGAATGGCAACCCCGATCCGCTCGCAGCGGCCAAGGATATCCGCGAGACCTTCGCGCGCATGGCGATGAACGACGAAGAGACGGTTGCGCTCATTGCGGGCGGCCACACCTTCGGCAAAACCCACGGCACCGGCGATGCGTCGCTGGTGGGCCCCGCGCCCGAAGCCGCCGGCATCGAGGAACAGGGCCTTGGCTGGAAGAGCCGCTTTGGCACAGGCAAAGGCGGTGATCAGATCGGCAGCGGTCTGGAAGTCACCTGGACCAGCACGCCGACGAAGTGGAGCAGCAACTTCTTCTGGAACCTGTTCGGCTACGAATGGGAACTTACGAAAAGCCCGGCCGGCGCGCAACAGTGGACGCCGAAGAATGGTGCAGGCGCCGGCAGCATTCCGGACGCCCACGACCCTTCCAAGCGTCACGCGCCGACCATGCTGACCACGGATCTCTCCCTGCGATTCGACCCGGCCTACGAAAAGATTTCGCGGCGTTTTTACGAGAACCCGGACCAGTTCGCCGACGCCTTCGCCCGGGCCTGGTTCAAGCTGACCCACCGCGACATGGGCCCGCGCGCCCGCTATCTCGGCCCGGAAGTGCCTGCCGAAACGCTGATCTGGCAAGACCCCATCCCCGCGGTTAATCACAAGTTGATCGATTCGCAGGACATTGCCGCTCTCAAGGGTAAAATCCTGGCGTCGGGCCTGTCTATCTCGCAACTGGTGTCGACCGCCTGGGCGTCGGCATCCACCTTCCGAAGCTCTGACAAGCGCGGCGGTGCGAACGGCGCCCGCATCCGTCTGGCGCCGCAGAAGGATTGGGAAGTCAATCAGCCCGGGCAACTGGCGAAAGTGCTCAAGACGCTGGAGGGCGTCCAAGGCGAGTTCAACAGCGCCCAGTCCGGCGGCAAGAAGGTCTCGCTTGCGGACCTGATCGTGTTGGCCGGGTGCGCAGGCGTCGAGCAGGCGGCAAAGAATGCCGGTCACGCCGTGACGGTTCCATTCACACCAGGACGCATGGACGCCTCGCAGGAACAAACCGATGTGGACTCCTTCGCCGTGCTCGAACCGGTCGCCGATGGCTTCCGCAACTACCTCAAGGGAAGCAGCAGCGTATCGGCTGAGGCTTTGCTGGTCGACCGGGCCCAACTGCTGAGCCTGACCGCGCCCGAAATGACAGTGCTTGTTGGCGGCATGCGCGTCTTGAACGCCAACGCCGGACAAACCCAGCACGGCGTCTTTACAAAGCGGCCGGAAGCGCTGACCAACGACTTCTTCCTAAACCTGCTCGACATGGTCACGGAGTGGAAGGCGGTCTCGGACGCCAAGGACGTGTTTGAAGGGCGCGATCGCAAAACTGGCAAACTCAATTGGACCGGCACCCGTGTCGATCTGATCTTCGGTTCGAACTCCCAGCTCCGCGCCTTGGCTGAAGTCTATGCAAGCTCGGACGCGCCGGAGAAGTTTGTCCATGATTTTGTAGCGGCCTGGAACAAGGTGATGAACCTCGATCACTTAGGCCTTGCGTAATCGAGGGCTACATCTGGCCGTGCGGCGAGCGGGCAGCCCGGCGCCTTGCATGGCGCTGGAAACAACCAGACCTCGATCTGGTCAGGATCAATTATCCTGACCAGTAAAATCGATATCCAGGTTATAGCTAATACCCTTATTTTCCGGTCAAGTTGGTTCAACTTGACCGGAAAAGGGTCTAACACATTCAATGAGGTCTTCGATGAATCTGAAGGGCACACGAACCCTTGAAAATCTGAAAGCGGCGTTTTCAGCCGGATCGCAGGCCATCTGCCGCTACCTGTACTTCGCGCAAAAAGCCGACGTTGAAGGCTATAACGATGTGGCCGCCGTATTCCGCTCCACCGCCGCAGGCGAGACCGGCCATGCGCACCGCCATCTGGAATTCATGCAAGCTGTGGGCGATCCGGCGACAGGTTTGCCGATGGGCGCTACGGCCAATAATCTGAAAGCAGCTGTTGCCGGCGAAACCCATGAATATGTGGATATGTATCCCGGCATGGCGCGCACCGCGCGCGAAGAAGGCTTTGCCGAAATAGCCGACTGGTTCGAGACTTTGGCCAAGACGGAAAAGTCCCACGCGGAGCGCTACACCAAGGCGCTGAATACGCTTGATGGCTAGGGCGGATGGCGTTTGGACAAATTGTTTATCTTAACCCCCCACCCCTAGCCCCTCCCCACAAGGGGGAGGGAATACGAGGGCGCACCTCTCCCTCCCCCTGACCCGGCTACGCCGGAGCAAAGCTCCAGCTTCGCCGAGGCGAGAAGGGGGAGGGTTGGGGAGGGGGTCTGTGGTGCGATTCAACCTAAAATCATTCCGCGCTAGCAGGCTTACTCGATTTTTTCGTCCGGATAGACGCCCCACAAATATATCCGGCGCACCCAGCCCTTTCCCTCTTTAAACTCTAACGCGCACCAGTCTCCTTTACATTCGCGCACCTCGCCGATAGCGCCCGCTTGCGCCAGCAACGCCGGATGTTCATCTTCGCCCGCTTGTGTGTAGAGCGGCGCTAACGGGATATCCTTGTCCTCGGGGTTTTTACTGGGCGGCACAATGATGGCCGTGCGTTTTCCACCAAGCATGGCTTTATGGATCCAGCCGGTCTCGCCCGAGCGGTCGCGGATTTTGCGCCAGTGCTCATATTCTTCAACGACTTCCACCGGCAAATTCTGCCGTACTAATACCCAGGCGATAGGATATTGACGGCCGGGGCCCTTGCGCATGTTGGCTTTGCTAACGGAGACGCTGACAAAGCGCGGCAGGGGCAGGCCGGAAGCGCCGCCGCCCTCACTATCTTCCGTCTCAGCTTCCTCGATTGCGCCACTGTCAGTGGTTGCATCGGCTGCGGCGAAGCTTGGACGCTTGCCCAACCCCGCTGTAAAAGCAAAAACCAGCGCCCAGCAAAAAATGGCTCTAGATAAAGCAGTGGCTGTCAAGGTCATTAAAATCCGCAGGTTGCATCGATAGGAGAATCATACTGCTGCTTTATTGCGCGCCATGCCCGCATGGTCAATGGCCGCCGCCAAACGGTTTGTTTCAGGCCGTGTTTCTGATAGATAGAGCGGGAGTGAGGGAAGACCGGCTTCCGCGCAACAAAATGGAGATGCAGGGTCATGGCAAAAAAGCCGCTGGTTATCGTGACGCGCAAACTGCCCGATGCGATAGAGACCCGCATGCGAGAACTGTTTAATGCGGAACTAAACATCGAAGATGCGCCGATGACGCCTGCACAGCTTGTCGAAGCCGTAAAGCGCGCCGATGTTCTGGTGCCTACCCTGACCGACCGCATTGACAGCCGTATTATCGCCCAGGCGGGCGAGGGGCTGAAATTGATCGCGAATTTCGGCACCGGCATTGATCATGTGGATGTGGAATCAGCGCGCTCGCGCGGCATTATTGTGACCAACACCCCTGGCGTGCTAACCGAAGACACTGCCGATATGACGATGGCGCTAATCCTGTCGGTGCCCCGCCGGATCACCGAAGGGCTGGATCTGCTGCGCGCTGGCGAATGGGGCGGGTGGACGCCCACGGGGCTACTTGGCCGGCGCATCTACGGCAAGCGGCTGGGCATTATTGGTATGGGGCGCATCGGCCA
The DNA here is from genome assembly GCA_947085465.1 of uncultured Alphaproteobacteria bacterium. Taxonomy (GTDB): domain Bacteria; phylum Pseudomonadota; class Alphaproteobacteria; order UBA11222; family UBA11222; genus CAMTWQ01. Next base: position 5,776 of record CAMTWQ010000102.1, on the reverse strand, counting down.
GGCGGTAGCGCGACGCGCCCGCGCCTTTGGACTGCAAATTCACTATCACAACCGTCACCGGCTCAATCCAGCGATCGAAGAAGCTCTAGAGGCGACCTATTGGGAAAGCCTCGATCAAATGCTGGCGCGGATGGATATTATTTCAGTGAATTGCCCGCACACGCCAGCGACTTTTCATCTGTTATCGGCGCGGCGGCTGCAATTGTTGCAACCGCACGCCTATATCGTCAATACGGCGCGCGGAGAGATTATTGACGAAAACGCCCTTACCCGGATGCTGATCGGCGGCAAAATCGCCGGCGCCGGACTGGACGTGTTTGAACACGAGCCAGCAGTAAATCCGAAGTTGCTGGGCCTGAAAAATGTGCTTTTGCTGCCGCATATGGGATCTGCCACTATTGAGGGCCGCATAGACATGGGGGAAAAGGTCATAATTAACATCAAGACTTTCACTGACGGCCATACACCCCCTGACAGGGTGATCCCGAGCATGTTGTAGGCTGGCCTCAGTGCGGAAAGGGCGCTGTGGCGACAAGCATTTTCAGCATTCACGGAGTCGCTTGACTCCGCGAAGGCGCCCGAAAATGCGGTTGAATAAAAGCCAGAGCGTTTTGAAATGGGTTGAAAATGCTCTAGTTTTATATCTGGCCGCGTTTCAGGCCGGAAAACCCGGTCCGGGTTTTCCTAAAAACGCTCTTGCGCCATTTGCATCTGTCTCTTTTACCTATTATTGTTGTTCTAATGTATAATTTGGCGCTCGCGGGCGCGACACTATTACTGGCGCATCGCCTTGGTGGACATAGCGAATGAATATTGTGACGGAATCCCTCGGCGGCGTGGCAATACTTAAGCCTGATGGCCGGATTGACCAGAACAGTGCGCAGCAATTTCAAGACGCTTTGCTGGCGGCGATTAGTTCACCGCAAGGCGGCTCCGTGGCTATTGACATGACGAAGGTTGATTTCCTGTCGAGCGTTGGATTACGCGCACTGATGGTTGGACATAAGCAATGCCAGACGACGGGGGGCAAACTTGCCCTGTTTGGATTCACTGCCGTTGTGCGAGAGGTATTTTCCATCACCCGCTTTGACGCAGTGCTGAGCTGCTTTGAAAGCCGTGAACTGGCGCTCGCCAGCTTTAAGCAATAGGGAACGCGAATGCGGGTGCATATCTGGGGATGCCGCGGCTCACTGCCTGTCGCCATGTCTAGTGTGCGTGTGAGAGACAAGCTGCGCGAAGCCCTGCGCGCGGTGGGCGGCCGGAAACTTGATACGGATGCGGCAATCGAACAATTCCTGACGGAGGAGATCGCCTGGCCCATCAGTCATACGTTTGGCGGCAATACATCCTGTGTGCAGATCGATACGGGCGGTCCTGAATATATCATCTGCGATCTTGGCAGCGGGCTGCGGGAGTTCGGCGCCTCCATGATGGCGGCGCATGGGCCGGGCAAGCCGCAAATCTACAACGTGTTTTCCTCGCATCTACACTGGGACCATATCATGGGGTTCCCATTCTTCCCTTCGGCCTATATCCCGGGCAATAAGATCCGGATACATTCCTGCCACCCGGATCCGCGCGCGGCGTTACTGCGGCAGCAGTCAGCGCCTTGTTTCCCGGTCAATTTTAATACACTAGGATCATCAATAGAATTTATTACTATGCTGCCAGGCGTGCCGGTTGAAGCTGCTGGCGCCAAGGTGACGGCCTTGTTGCAAAATCATGAGGGTGACAGTTATGGCTACCGCTTTGAGCAGGACGGCAAGTCGGTGATCTATTCCACTGATTCTGAACATCAGCCTGAAGATGTGCTCGCAACGCAGCGGTTCTCGAATTTCTTTAGCGGTTCGGATCTGGTGATTTTTGATGCGCAATATTCGCTGGCCGAAGCCGTGTCGTTAAAAGAAGACTGGGGCCATTCCTCAAATGTAGCTGGTGTTGAGTTGTGCCATAAGGCGGGCGTCAAACACTTGCTATTATATCATCACGAGCCTGCTTATGACGACGCCATGCTCTATCGCATCTGGCAGGAGACAATCCGCTACGAGGAACTGATGCGTCCGGCAGATTCCAATTTGCTCCGGGTAAGCTCCGCCTTTGATGGGATGGAGATTGAGGTCTGAGCTCTGACCAGACCAGAGAGAGACCAAGCGGATTAACTTTCTGGCGAGTGCCGGCCATATTACTTATGCTGCTCCAACGGGGACGGCTGTTTGGGTTTTTCTTGTCAGCGATGCTGGCTCTATTGAGTTATACGGTCTCCTTCGCCGATAAGAATATACTATCGGCGCCCCGTCATCGCCTGTTCGATACGTATCAACGGCTGTCGCCGCGTGAACGCATATCGGCCCCCGTCACCATCGTTGCAGTAGATGAGGAAAGCCTGAGCGCCCTCGGTCAATGGCCATGGCCGAGAAGCAGGGTTTCGGATTTGTTTAAAGCGATTGGCGCGTATGAACCCGCTGCGATCGGCGTAGATATTTTGTTTGCGGAGCCGGACAGGCTGTCGCCGGATATGGCGGAATGGGGAAAAGACGCGCCGGCCCAGGTTCGCGCCTGGCTTGCCAAGCGCAAATCCAATGACGGGCAGCTTGCCGAGACGATTGGCGCATTGCCCCTAGTGCTTGGAGTTGGCGGGATGGAAAGTCCAATGCCTGAGGGGCCGCTAACGCCCTCCAGGCAGACCGGCAAGCCATCCGCGCATTACTTACTGTCCTATGAAGGGCTTTTGCGCAGTATTCCCGTGCTGGATATTGCAGCGTCCGGCCATGGATTGCTGAGCGCCGGTACAGATCCAGATGGCATTGTCCGCCGCACACCGCTTGCCGCGCGTCTGGGGGATCAGTTGCTCCCTTCGCTTGAGATGGAAATGATACGCCTTGCGGTAGGCGGCAAATGGTTTTCACTGCATGGCGGTCCTGATGGCGCCGAGGCTGTGTCGGCTGGTGATCTGAGAATTCCGGTTCAGCGTGATGGAACGCTCTGGGTGCATTACGGGCTGCATGACCCTGCGCGATTTGTGTCTGCGTCGTCGGTGCTGAACGGCACGGTTGATCCTGTTAAGCTTAATCAGCAGCTTGTGCTGGTTGGGGTGACGGGCCTTGGGCTTATTGATTATCCCGCCACGCCGGTCGCCGCCCGCATGCCAGGCGTTGAAATCCGAGCCCAAATTCTGGAAGCTATTTCTGACAATGCGCTGCTTAGCCGCCCGTCCTGGGCAGGCTGGGTGGAAGCGGGACTGACATTCCTGTTCTGCGGTCTGCTTTCACTGACAGTTCCGGTGGTCCAGCCGCGCTGGACGCCCGTGATTTGGCTGGCGGGAGGAGGCTTGTTGGCGGCGGCGGGATTTGGCGCTTTTGCCATATATCGTGTGTTGATTGATGTGGCGGTGCCGGGGATTGCCGGCAGCCTGTTGTTTCTGGCGCTGCTTGCCTCCACCCTGGCCGAAGCCGACCGCCAGCGGCGTCTCTATAAGCGCGATCTTGAAATTCAGCGTGAGAGAGAGGCGAGATTTGCAGGTGAACTTGAGGCGGCGCGGCGGATTCAGATGGGCATTTTGCCTGACGCCAGTAAAATCCGTGATCCGCTGGGGCGCATTGATGTCGCCGCCATGCTAGAACCGGCCAGGGAAGTTGGCGGGGATCTTTACGATATCTTTCTCGTCGATGAGGGCGAGCGGCTGTTTTTTATGGTGGGCGATGTATCCGGCAAAGGCATTCCAGCCAGCCTGTTCATGGCGTTGGGAAAATCGCTGTATAAAAGCGCCGTGCTGCGGCAGCGCGAGGATATAGCGCTGGTGATGAGTGGCGCGAACGCCGAGATCGCCAGGGAAAATCCCGAGCAGTTATTCATTACCGTCTTTGCGGCGGTGCTTGATCTTCCCAGCGGCAGAATGAAGGTTGCTAACGCCGGGCATGACTGGCCGATCATTAAACCACAGGGCGCGCCGGTCACGGCCTGGAGCGGCGCTGGCGGGCCGCCATTATGCGTGGTGGATGATTTCGATTATCCAGGCGAAACGCGACAGCTCACGCCTGGCGCAATGGTTGTTTTGTTTACAGACGGCGTGACCGAGGCGATGGACCCGGATGGCGCGATTTATGGCCTGGAGCGCCTTACCGCCTTACTCAACACTATACCGGACGATCTAAGCGCCCGCGATGTCATTGATGAAATACATGCGGACGTGAAGGCCCACACCCTTGGCGCCGCCCCATCGGACGATATCGCCATCCTGGTGGTGATATGGAAGGGTGATGGGGCGCTGTAATCCGTGCCCCTCAGATATTCGGATAGTTCGGGCCGCCCGCGCCTTCGGGTACGCAAATATGACCTGCCTGATAAAAAAGAGTATATATAGATATAGGCCTATCACCTCCATCTGCGGGAGCGCCATATGAGCTATCATCATATTATTACCCTGGAGCCGGGCAAACTGACCTGCGCCCCAAGTTTCATCCATTTATCAGTAGAGTCCTTTGTTGATTTAAGCCTGTATGGCTTGGTGATGCAACGGGACGGGGCGCGGAGCCCCCAAATAGCTCAAGCGCCCCGTCCCGTTGCATTACGGGAACGCTGAGTTTCGCATAGATTGTCGGCGTCAGATAACCAATGGCGCTGTGCGGCCGGATGGTGTTGTAATCTTCTTTCCAGTCCGCCAGTTCGGCCCGGGCGTGGGCCATGGATGTGAACAACGTCTCGTTCAGGCACTCATCGCGTAGCCGCCCGTTGAAGCTTTCGATGAAGGCGTTCTGTTGTGGCTTGCCGGGCGCAATATAGCGCCACTCAACCTGGTGTTCCTGGGCCCAACGCAGGATCGCCATGCTGGTCAGCTCCGTGCCGTTGTCGCTGACCACTGTGCACGGCTTGCCGCGCCGGGCAATGATGGCGTCCAGTTCGCGAGCCACCCGGACGCCGGACAGGGACGTATCCCCGACCAGCGCCAGACATTCGCGCGTAAAGTCGTCGACCACGGTGAAGACGCGGAAACGGCGGCCATCAGTAAAGGCGTCCGCGACAAAGTCCAGGCTCCAGCGCTGGTTCGGCCCCTGCGGCGGAGCCATGGGAACACGCGTACCCAGCGCCCGTTTGCGCCCAATACGGCGGCGCACCTGGAGGCGTTCTTCGGCATAAAGCCGCCGCAGCTTTTTGTGGTTCATCCGTATCCCCTCCCGCGCCAGCAAAACATGAAGCCGCCGGTAGCCAAACCGCTTGCGAAGCCCGGCCAGCTCCCGCAGCCGCAAACGAACAGTCTGATCGTCCGGCCTGATGCTGCGGTAGCGCACCGATGTCCGTTCCGCCCCGATCACCTTGCACGCCCGGCGCTGGCTCACCTCATGCGCTGTGCACAGATGCGCCACGGCCTCCCGCTTTGCTCCGGGCGTCACCATTTTTTTGAATTGATATCTTTCAGCATGGCGTTGTCGAGCATGGCTTCGGCCAGCAGCTTCTTAAGCCGCCGGTTCTCGTCTTCAAGCGTCTTCAGCCGACGGGCCTCCGAAACATCAAGCCCGCCATACTTCGCTTTCCACTTGTAAAACGTCGATTCGCCAATGCCGTGCTTGCGGCAGACATCAGCCGTCTGCGCTCCTGCCTCCTGCTCCTTCAGAACCCCGATAATCTGCTCTTCCGTAAAACGTGAACCCTTCATTGTCCGTCCCTTTCAGTTGAAGGACTCTACTCATTTCTGGAGGAATTTGAAGGGCGCAGGTCAGGTAGCTAAGAGGGGTTTCAGAATGAGGCACCACAAACTAAAAATGCCGCCAACCTATTGAGT
>CAMTWQ010000101.1:0-13122 GCA_947085465.1 uncultured Alphaproteobacteria bacterium | reverse complement strand
TGACACTTGCGATGCCCGCGCGATACCGCTCCCTCTTGAGGCGCGCAATAAGCTCGTCGTCGGTCTTGCCGACATGCCTGTCCATAATATGCGGGTTGAGATACCTGTCATTGCCGGGGCGGTCATTATCCGCAACCGGAATCACGTCGCCATCGCCGTCCGTCCATTGCCCGCCATCCGGGCGGCCGGCGGGAACGCGCGGCTGGTTTGGATTGAACGCGGCCTTGAACGCGAGCAGAAATTCGAGCCAGGCCACTTCGGCCCGCAACGCCGCATGGTCCGCGCGCAACTGCAGCAGCGCGATGCGTCTGTCGCCCGCCGCTTTCAGCGTCAGCTCGATCGGCGTTCCGCGCCGCAGATATACGTCGAACGCCTGGCGGTAGGCGGGTGTCCGGATAATTTCCCTCTCAGCCATTCAGCACTTCCTCCCGCGCCGCGCCGCGCCGCGCTTGCGGCCCGTTATTTATTTCCAATCCGCGCTCGAACCAGTAAGCTTTCACCATGAATTACTGGTTCTGGCTGCTCATTATCCTTACCCCCATCATTGTCTTCAGCGTCAGGCCGGAGGCGAATATCTGGCTGCGCGCTGGCCGGTTGGCGTTGGCGGTTGGCCTAAGCTATATACTCATGAATCTGGCGCTTCATCTCAGCGTCGATCGGGGGTGGGAGGCGCATAATTCCTGCACCTTCACGCATAGCGGCCATGAAGGCCCTTACGAAAGAAGTCTTGCAAACAGACTGGATGCTATTTGCCCCGAAGCGCCTGATTTGGGAATTGCGGAAGGGCTTTATCTCTATTTTGGGTGGATTCCGGCTGCGGCCTTTATTGGATTCTGGGAACTTCTTTGGCGCCTGTGGCATCGCAAAATCATTCGCGCCACAGGCAACGCCTTCAAAGGTAAATGGGCAAGCAATGCGCTCATATTCTTTTCCACACCCGTTTGGCTCTATATTTTAATCTTGCTGACGTTGGCAGCCTACACAGCCACATGCAATGGGCTTTATCCTGACGGGGGTGATTGGCTCAGTCCCAATGATAAATGCTGGCTCATCCAATAGACAGGCCCACAACCGTAAACTCTGTCAGTCCCTCACTTATTCTTCAGGCTTTTTATATCGGCTATCGCTTTCATTCAGCTTTGCTTCCGCGCGAAATGCGGTTTGCCATTGACCCGTGATGCCGTAAACCCCGCCACCACCATCCGTGATATATCGTTCTATCGCTTCCACCCTTGTTGGATCGGACGTCCCATAATACCCTTGTCTAACGCCCACAGGATCAGTGTAGTCATCATCAAAGAAATATTCGACCGTTCCATCAATCTTCATCAAACCATTTTTTTCTGAAACATACCCCTTAAAAATACCAGACACGGTGGAATGTCCGAACGGAAAGGCAACCTCCTTAAAAGCATAACTATTTGAAAAACCATAAGGGAAATAGCCCTTGCGCGTCTTGCGCGCGGCATCAATGACCTGTCGATTGATACGCTCAAATACTCCACCATTTACGACATACGCATAGTGATCAATTACATCCTGCAAATGTCCGATCTCGGATAATGTAACAGCGTCCCCGTGTTTAACTGCATGCCATACAAAATCGAAAATTTTCCATTTCGGGCTGGAATCATTTACGGGGCTGGTTAGCGCCTGATACGCAAACTCGCTTTCACCACGCACATAAGGTTCCGCCGTGCACCGGCAATTATAATCCTCGCCCGGATGTCCCGTTGGCGGCGGGTTGTCCCAGGAAAATATCCTGCCATTATTTGCCGCATGCGTTGCGCGCACTTTACCATCGCCGCGCGTGCGCCAGACATAATGCGTGGTTGGGTGTTCCTGCGCTGCCTTCAATGACAGCTCGCCCCGCGCCGCCGCCATCGCCTTTAATGACCATTCAATTGGCACGCCACGGCGCAGATAATCATTGAACGCCTTTTTATAGGCGGGCGTCCGGCTAAGCTCCATCTCATCCATTCAATATTTCCTCCCGCGCCGCGCCGCGCCCAAAGCCGGTTGAAATCTGATACACCGCGACACTCAGCGGCAACGCCGGCGCCGCGCCAAAATCGGCGATCTGCTGCGCGCTGCTGTAAAGCACACTGGGCGTCGCACTGCTTAACGTGCGCTTGACCACCGCGCCGCTCAAAATATCCACCTCATAGCGCTCGCTATCCTCCGCCAGCGGCGCCTCGCTTTGCTCCCAACTATCGCCGCCAATGCGCGTGCGCCTGACCCATGACAGCGTCAGATCATTGCTCGCAAGATTTCGCGCCACACGCACATGCACGACGCTTAATGGGCGCAGGCCCACGCCGCGCGCCGTCACCGATTGTGTTTGAAAGGTAAAATCATCAATGGCGCGCGACGCCGGGCCATAGCGCCAGTTCAACGGCAACCCGCGCTGCTCCTGGGTCAGCCTGGCTTCCTTGAGCGCCCCGGTGATCAGCACGAAACGCGCGCCCGCCGCCACCGGATTGGCCATGGCCCGCTCTGTGCCCGCTTGCCCGCGCAGCAGCCGGCTGAGTTTATATTTGTTCGCCGCCACCAATTCAGCGGTTGCGAATTGAAATACTTCCCATTCCCCATTCCCGTTGCGGATCGCCGCCACATTGGCGCCGCCCAACACCGCAAGATCATCGCGCGACTCCAGCGCGCCGCCGAATAAAGTCACGAACAGCGTGCTGCCCAAGTCCCAGCGCCCGGTTGGCCCCGCATACAACGCCGTATCCGTCGCGCCCCATCGTTGCTGGCGCATCCAGCGTGGTGTCAAGCGCATAGCCGCTGCTGGAAGGGCTTTTATACGCGGCAATCGCGCCCGGCCATGGCGCGGCGTATGCGGCCAGCCGCAACGTGTGCGGTGTTTCAAGTCCGCTCAATAGCGGCATGTCAAGAAACACCATCACCGGCGGGCCTACCGGCGGCGCTATCGTGATGCTCGCGCCGCGTTCTGGTCCTGCAAGCAGGCGGTAGATGCTCGCATCCGTCTTTACCGCCTCCACCTGACGCGCGCCCGCATCGCCAACGCTTTCAAGCCGCAGCGAATGCACCCTTCCATTAACATTAAAATCAATCACATCGCCGGGATCAAGCGCCAGCCGCGATGGCGGCAAGGCAAAGCTCGCGCGCTCGCGGCCCGCCCATATTTCCTGCAACAGGCTGTCGGCCAGCCGTTGCCCAATCGCATTGCTCATGACGATCGGCAAACCAAGCGTGGCGACGCGCGCGCTGCCGCCGGTCAGCTTGCGCGACTCGACGCTGCCCTGCCGGTAATCCACAAGGCCATCAACATATTGCAGCTTGATCGCCAGCGGCAGTTCGGTTTCCTGGCCGCGCGTCATCTCGAAATCGCCCTTGCTGTCTTGCGTGTTGGCCACAATATCCGCCGGGCTCAACGAAACCACAGGCGGCCGGCCGCGATGCGCGAACTTGATCACGCCGGCTGATTCCACCGCATCGAAAAAATACGCCTGCATCAGCGGCAGCAATGTATCGCGCGCCGATAGAATATGATCGGCGGCAAAACCATCGGCGATTCCCGTTAAACCAGTGGCGTCAAAGGCGCTAAACCCGTGTTCGCTCAGGATCGCTTCAACCAGTTCACGCAACGGCGCAGCGCCCAGCCGCCCATTCAGCCAATGTCCCAGCCGCCAATTCGCCGCGTCCGCCCACAGCGTGCGGCGGCCGGGGAAATCTGGCCAGGGCCGCGCGTCCCATGTCCACACATACAGGTTCGTATGATCCATCATCAGCGCGCCATACACGGAACTGACAGGATTATTTTCCGTCACATATTGGGGGCTGGCCGGATCCCAAAACTGATGCACCGCCTGCAAGAAACGCCGCTGAATAAAATCGTCCGGCGTGCCGCGCGAAAAATGCGGCAGGCCGCTTTCCGCCGATTTTACATCGATGAATTTATTCGGCTCATTGCTTCCCTTGTCAACTGCGGGACAGCCAATCTCCGTAAACCAGAACGGTTTTGATTGCGGCGTCCAGGCGGTCGGCGTTGCGCTTTCCACGCCGCCAGGCCGGTTGTAATGCGGCTGCTGCCACCAGTTCCACAAATCCTTGTAACGAAACACCCACGGCTTGCCATACGCGCCATCGCTGATCGTTGAGCGGATTTGATTTTGCCGGTTGGACGCGCTGGCGTAATACCAGTCATATCCCTCGCCGCCGCGAATGTTGGCGCGCAGATAAGCAAGATCATAAATATTAGGCGCAATTTGCGCGTCCAGATGCGCCGCCCCATCGCGCCAGTCGCTCAGCGGCATGTAATTATCAATGCCGATGAAATCCACATTGGCGTTTGCCCATAAGGGATCCAGATTAAAAAACACATCGCCGCTGCCATCGCCCGGCTGATGGCCAAAATATTCCGACCAGTCTGCTGCATAGGAAATCTTGGCGGCGGGCAGCAGGCTTTTCACATCCGCAGCCAGGCTTGCCAATTGGCTCACAGCCGGATAGGTGCTGGCGCTGTCGCGCACGCTGGTGAGGCCGCGCAATTCCGATCCGATCAGAAATGCGTCCACCCCGCCCGCCGCCTTGCACAGTTGCGCATAATGTAAAATCATCCGCCGCAACCCCCAGTCGGTTGGACCGGCATAGCTCACCACGGTTCCCGAAACCGTAAACTGCGCGGCGGTGGCGTTGCCAAAGAATGCCGCGACCTGCGTTGCCGCCGCCGCTGTCTTGTCTACCGTTCCAGAGACGCCCGGCGCTGGGTTGCAGCTAATCCGCCCGCGCCAGGGATAGGCGGGCTGCCCGGCAGCCCCCGTGTACGGATCAGTCAGCGCATTACCCGCCGCAATGTCCATCATCATAAATGGATAGAATAAAATTTTCAGGCCGCGCGCTTTCAGGTCGCTAATCGCCCGCACCACGCTCGCATCCGACGGTGTGCCGCCAAACGCCGGCGCGCCATTCGACGCGCTCACCAGATGCGCCGCGGCGCGCGCCACGCCATCAACCTGCCATAGGGCTGGCGCGGTTACTTTATCAGCGATCTCCACGCCTGGCTTGATCAGGCAGTTCGCCGCGCGCAAATCCGTGCCGAACCAGGAAACCACCAAAGCAACGCTGCCACAGTTCTTGCAGGTTTCCTGCAATTGATTGAGCGACAGATCCCAGTCGCTCAACCCGCTCGTATTATTTTGATTTTCCGGCCCGCTTTTTCCAAACCCCAAATCCTTGATCTGCACCTGCGGGTCATAGCCAAATTCGGTGCTTCCGGGAATCATATTAACGCCGCGAATCAGCCCTTCCATATCGCTCAGTCCACGGAATATTTCAAAGTTGAGTTGCGGCACCCGGTTGCCAAATCTGTCCAGCGGCAAATCCTCAAACACCACATAGGCAAGGCCGCGAAACGCCGGAATATTGCCAGCACCCTCAATCGCCTCAATCAGCGGATCAGGCGTTTGCGTTTCGGTTCCGAGGTAAACCCGGTAATTAAACTCGCCAAGATTAAGCAGTTTTCCATCGGCCCACACGCGCCCGATGCGGGTAATCCCGCCCTCGCATAACCCAACCGCAAAGCGCGCGAAATAGGCATAGCTGGTGGTGCTTGTCGTCGTGGTCCCGCCACCACCGCCGCCACCGCCGCCGCCCAAACCTTTGCCACCGCCGCCGCCACCGCTTGCGCCGCCGCTGGTCTGGTTTGTCGTGGTGATTATTTCCTTGAATTTTGCCGCCCAGATAACCTGGCCCGATAACCGGGCGCGGCCATAGATGCGCGGAATTGGCGCGCCCTCGGTTGATGTTTGAATGCGCAGTTCATCCAGCCGCGGCCCGTCCACCTGGCGCGTGGCGCCGCCGCCGCCGCCAAACAACCGCTGGTCGAGCATATTGCCAACGGCAGCCGCGCCAAGATTGAGTGCGGCCGTCGCCAGCACGCTCATGCCCGCGCTGCTGGCAATCGCGCTCGCCGCAGACGTAAGAATTAAAGTCGCCATGTCCCGCCATTCTGGTTAGAGGTCTGAAAATTCCGGAAACCTGAACGCATAGGCGATCCGCCGCCGCCACGCGCCAATTGGCTCTTCGCGCACCGCATGGCCTGAATAGGCATGAATGATGCTGTTCTCTGCGCTCAGGATCGCCGCATGCCGCGCTGGCGCGTGGCGCGTCATGCGAAACAGCAGCACGTCGCCCGGGCGCGCATCGGCGACCGCAATTTCCTGCAAATGCCGGCGGCTGGCGTCGCGCATCAATTCTTCAAAGCCGCCTTCGGCCCAATCCATGGGGTATGGCGGCGGGGTTTCGGGTTCCTCACCATACAACTCACGCCAAACGCCGCGCACCAATCCCAGGCAATCGCATCCCGCATGTTTGCAGCTTGCCTGATGCTGGTATGGCGTGCCGATCCATTGCCGCGCCACGGCGATAATCCGTGCGGCGCTCATGCCAGAAGCCCCCCGTCACTCAGCTCGCCCTGGCTGGGATAAGACTGCACCCAATCGTTTCCCGGCATCCGGTGAAAGCCGCGAAAATTGATCGCGTTGTTGAACTTTGCCTTGCAGGTGCTGAATTGCTTGTCGCAGCCTGCGGTGATGGTAAACCCGTTCCCTGCGGCGATAAGTTCCGGCATGGCCTGCCACAATTCGATGCTGACGATGCTGGCGGAAAGCGTGTGCAACTTTACTTCCATCGGCAGGCCAGCATTGGCGCCGCTGCTCCAGGATAATTTTCCGCGTGTGAACCAGTCATTGGCGAATCCGCCAAGCCCGCTGGCGGTGAACGCCCGGTATGCTTCGCCGGTGACCGGCGCCACCACGATTCCGCTGCCTTTGTTCGCAGCGGCATTCAGATTGACCGTGCATTTGGCGCTTCCCAGATCAACATCGCAGCCATATTGATACAGCCGTCCGCCTGGCTGATTGAGCGTGTGCGCAAGCCCGCGCACCTCGGCGCGAAACTCACTGCCCCTGCGGCTCACCTCGCCAAGATTTCCCTTGCGCAGCAAAATCCGCTGGCTGACATCCTGCCAATTGACGCGATAGATCTCGATGGGCGCATTATCAAAACGCCCTGCGGCAAGATCGGCTTCGTTCAGGCTTGTGGCGTTAAGCGCGCCCAGCACATCCAGCCCATCGACATTCAACCCAAGTGCTGTGTCAATGGCGCTCGCCTCAAACCCGCTTACCGCGCCGAACGTCACGCCGTCAAAAACCAGCGCCCGGTCATGATCCGTGAATCCCAGCACCGGGCCGCCCGCTCGCGTCAGTTTCCAGCAATAACATAGGCTCGTCGCAAACGTATCAAGATGCGCTTGCATGCCTGCGGGCAGAGTTTTCATAGGCGCAGCTCCAGCAATGGAATATTCGGAATTTGCCCGGCGTTGAACGAAGCCTGATTGATGTCGAGAAAATCCGCATCGAAACGCACTGGCACGTCAAAGGCGTAACCCGCTGTGATGCTGACGCCTGCGCCGGGTGCGGCCACAAAGCTGACAACGCCGGTGGCGCTATCGACGGAAAACTGGCTGCCCAGGGTTTGTTCAGCCCCGTTGAGGGCAACGCGCACGGTTCCCGATACGGGCTTGCGAAGTATGCGCACATAGGCTTGCGAGCCGCTGCTATAGGTCTTGATCAACTGAAAACTCAGCGCGCCGCTATTGCCGGTTCCAATCACCTGATCGTTTGGCGTAATGGCCAAGGATGGTGGAACCGATTTCCAGTCGCTAAAATCTTTGAACCGGAATCCATGCAGGCGCCCTGAACGCGCTTCAAAAAATGCGATCACCGCATGCACGTCATTCAGCGACCGCACCCCATAGCCCGCATTATACCGGCGCCGGGAATCCGCCCACGGACTATTGCGCTCCTCATAACCACTGGCCAATGTGACAATCTCGGTGCGCCGCTCGGGCCCGCCGCTTGCGTTCAGGCTGATGCCGGTCGGAAAACGTATTTCGTGAAACGCCATCTGATGCTTCCCTCACATATTGCGCGCGCCGCGCTCAATCACCCGGTTGAGCATGGCCGCGATTTGCGCTTCCGAGCGGCGAAAGCCGCCCGCGTCCGGTGTGGTGACGTTGAAGTTGATGGTGATGGCGCGCCCGCCGCCGCTGGCTTGCACGCCAAGCCGCCCATCCGGGCCGCGCGCCAGCGGCAACACCGCTTCCGCCCCCGCTTCCCCCATCAGGCCGGTTTGCCCGCCCGCCATGGCTAACAATGTTGGCGTGCTGACGACGCCGCCACGCGCCATGGGAATGATCCGGCCCTGCGCAAACGCGTTGCCGCTCGCGTTGCCAATCAGATTTCCGGCCAGCCCGCCAATGCTCCGCGCCAATGCGCCGCCAAGCGACGTGGCTGCCTGGCGCACTGTCCGCTCGCTCATGGTTAAAATCAGTGATTTGAAGGTGCTCGACAAATCCTTGCCGCGCAGCGCAGCGCTGGTGAAGGCGCGGCCCAATGCTTCGCCCGTGTCGCGTCCGGTGGCGGACAGAACCCTTAAATCGTTGCGATACTCCCGTGTCCGGGCGCGCAGTTCGCTGAGCTGCCGCAATTGCTGGTCCGTAGACAGATTAATTATCACGGCATCAGGATTTGAATCGCTCAACTTGTCCATTTTCTCTCCTCAATCCGGGAATAGCGAACTAAGCGCATTTAGCTCCTGTTTGCTCAGGAATGGCGCAGCGGTGGAATAATCCACGCCGCCGGTGAGGCCATCGATCGCCGCCTGTAATTCACGCGGGCTCATACGCCAGAAATTTTGCGGCGCCAGACGAAGCGGCCCAAAGCCCAGCATCATCAGGCGCCGCCAGGGAAAGGGGCGTTGGCGTCCCCGCTTGCTGGCGCGGCTTGCTGCGGCTCCAAACCAAAGGCTGCGTGCAGCAAATCAATCACCAGGGTGAGATATCCCGGCACGCCGCCCTCAACGCGCATGCGCGCCACATCCTTGTCGGAAATTTCATTCCCCGCGCCGCGCAACGCCGCGCCGATAATGCAGATGGCGTCCTGCGCGCCGATGCCGCCGCTTTCAAAGCGTTGCGCCAGCGCCAATATATCCACGCCGCCTAATTGCGCCTCGATTTCGGCCAGCGCGCCCAGCGTCAGGCACAAAGCAAAGCTTTGCCCGTCAAGAATGGCGTTTATTTCACCGCGATGCCTGTTGACCATGCTCAGATCGCCGTAAAGCTGAGCGCGCCAGCGCTTTCCAGCGCCAGCGCATAGGTCACTTCGCCGTCATAATCGCCGGTATATTCAAGGCTGGTGATCTGAAACGAACCCTGGATAATTCCAAAGCTTGGAACGATCAATTGCCAGTTGCGGATGCTGCCGTTGAAGAAATAGCCGCGCACCGTTTCATCCGCCGTATCGTCACGAAAAACCCCCGTGCCGCTTACGGATGCGGATTTAACGCCTGCGCCTTCCAGGCTTTCGCGCCAGCCATTGGCCGAATCCGCATTGGTAATGTCGACGGCGCGGGCGTTGAGCGTTAGGCCGCGGCTGCGTACGCCCGCCACCGTGACGAAAACACCGGCGCCGGTGCTGTCAACTTTTAACAACAGGTCTTTGCCCTTTTGAGCAACCATGTGTGCACCTCGTTATAGGTATAAGTGAAAAACTAAACCGGATGCGTGATCGCTCTGAAGCGCACCAGGCCATGCCTGGAAACGCCATCCGGGTCGGGAAACTCGTCGGCGAACACAAACCGCAAATCGACCAGATGCTGCCCGCTCAGCGTCAGCGGCGCGCTATCCAGCGCTGTCTTGATGCTGCCCATCACCTGTTTCATTTCCATGCGCCCTTGATAGCGTGACCAGATATGCACGCTCAGCACATGCTGCTCGCCCGCAAGATCGCCCGCGCCCCATTCCGCTGCTGTGGCGTCGCCAACAACCACAAATGGAAACGGCGCCTCCTGCGGCACATGGTCGTACACGGGCGGCGCAATTTCGCTGTCGAGCCGCGCGAAGATTGCTTTTTGCAGCTCCCATCCTGCCGTGGTCATGGGCATGCCTCATTCTTATGGGTTGATGATTAGGCGCTATAAGCCCCTCCCCCTCGTGGGGAGGGGTTAGGGGTGGGGGGCTAAAAACGGCTCTGCCACAATGTAAAACGCCTTATCCGGCGACGCCTTCCTCGCAGATGCATTCAAGCCAGCGGCCGCGCTCTTCGATGTCGCGGGCCGATCGGATATTCAGTGGACGCCCCTTGAACAGAAACCGCCGTTCGCTGGTAACGTCTGCGCGGTAACGCAATCGCACCAGATGCCGCGTTGTTCCGGTAACATGCATGGCTTGCGCCTGTTCGCCGCCAGCTAGCGGCGTCACTTCCGCCCAAATTTCCGCGATATCGCTCCATGTCAGCGCAACCCCGCCGCCCGCATCGGCAATTTCCGCGCGGCCCTGCAAAATCACCCGCTGGCGCATGGCTCCGATCATGACTAAAGCCTCGCCGTGCGATAGGGGGCGAGCAGCGCGCGCACCCCCACGGGCGCAACCGCAACATCGGCGGCCCGGTGCAATAATTCGCGGTGTTCAAATAAATGCGCCGTCAGCATCAGCACGGCCTGCCTTAGCGGCGCTGGCACGCTGCCCGCCGAATCCCCATACCCGCAGGTGAATGAAATTTGCAACCCATTAGCGGCCCGCTGCGGAATGGGCGTGCTGGCGGCGCTGCGTAAGACAAGCCGTCCGGGCATGCTCGCAGTGTCGGCGAAATAATTCGCCGCCGCCCAGGTGGTTTGCTGATCGGCGTCGTTTAACAATGCTACCAGATCAATTGTCCGTAATGGCGGCTTGGGTATTTCAATAAAGCGCGCCATGCTTCCGTTTACGGCGCCTTGCCGTGTGCCATCCCACCAGGCCATTCCACTGACGCTTTGCGCGCCTTCTTCCCAGCTATCCAAAAATAACCGCCAGCTTTGCGTAATCAGAGCTTGCTGCGTCCAAGCCTCAACCATTTGCCGCGCGGCGCGGATATGCCCATGCAGCAGTCCCAATTCTTCCTCGCTGCCAAGGCGCAGATGCGCCATCGCCTCGGCTTCGCTCACCGGTTCAACCGCTGGCGGGGTTAGCACACTTAGCCGCTCATGCATGTTCATCTTTGCTCCACCCGGAGTGTGAGTGAGCGCTCATCGGTGCGCCCTTGCGATGTGGTGATGCGGTTGGTCAGCTGATAGAGCTGCCCGGCGGTTCCGCCTGTAACGCTAACCGTGGCGATGCTGGCGGTGTTGCTTGCGCCGCTCAGCGTCAGCTCGGCGGGAAACGCCGTCCAGCTACTGCTGCTCAGAGATTCGCCGCTTTGCAGATAGCCGCTGCCCCAGTTAATCGAATAATCCAGCGTTGCGCCTGGATCCTTGACGTGCAGTTGCATGGTTTGCTCCGTTATACGGGATCGGCGATTTCAAGATCAAAGGCGTTCACGGTCATGGTGTTGCCGGCCGTCACCGCCTGGCTGGCGCTCAGACTGGTGACCGCCAGCAGAACGCTTGCCGTGTCGTCGATCAGCGCCACATGATCCGCCGTGCCGCTCACATCCACCGTAATGCCAGTCTGCTGATTGATGGTCAGCTTGCGTCCTGAAACATCGCCATTGGCGGGGCCGGTGAAATTGGCGGACGTGATCGCCCGCTGGCCGCATCGCTTGCCGGTTGGCGAATTGGCGTTCGCCTCGGCGTACGTTACTGGCGCGCCTATGCACACCACCAACTTGTCGGCCGTGGTTTTGATCTGGTTCAGGCTCGCGTCGAGCACTGTGTCATCTGCTGTCTTTGCCATTGTCTACTCCGTGATTGATTTGGAGCGGCTTTCCACCGCAACTGATTTTCTGCGTGCGTCATTGCCAATATTCCGGGCCCTGAATCCGGGCGCGCCTTGCGAGATCAACACAAGAGTTGCTGGATCAAACCCAAACGTGAAGTTCATCTCATGCGGCGCGAACAAATGCGCTTGCGAGAAACTGATCGCGTCAAAACTTTCCAGAAAGAAAGCATCGGCTGCTGATAAATTGTGGCTTTGAGAAAGCGCAGGTGTTTCATATCCAACGCTACATACCGCATCTGATGGCGCAAGAACCCCTCCCAGCGTAAGGACCGGCGTCTCGAATCCAAGTGCAAACGTCATTTCGGCAGCAGAGAAAATATGCGCTTGCGAAATTGCCGGCGTCTCGAACCCAAAACCATCCGTAAGATCAGTTGGATTTAGAACAGCATCACCGCCAAGCGGCGTCCACACCCCACGCCATTCCGGCGCAGGCCTGAACATCGCAAACGGATCGCGCGCCAGCAGCCGCATTTCCGCATCGCTCAGCGCCCGGTTCCATGCGGCTGCAAAAACAAGCGTGGTCGTGGTTGCTATTCTTTCCGCAACTGACTCGGCGCGATTGCCAAGCGCAAACCCCATCGTGCCGTCAGCTATATCGCGCGCGGAAGCGTCCGTGGCTGTGGCCCTCATAACGCCGTCTATCCAGGCCTCGCATGTCGTATCGCGGCGGCGCCCGCAAAACAGATGATATTTACCGTCAATCGCACCCGCGACTAGCGGGGCAACCGAACTGGAGTTGCGGGTAATAAACGCAAACTGCCCCGAGGAGATAATGTCTTGGTTGTCTCCAGTGTTAAAACTGAGACACGTCCGTGTTGCGCCGCCTGCGTCCTGGGATACCCCATGGCTGACCCTGGCCTCGGCGACTGGATTAGCAAGACATATGAGTGTAAAATCTCCCAAACCCGCGCCGCTGGATGTTTTTATAAGCTCCAGATTATCCTGATGTAAAAAGTTTGACGCCCCTGAAATCCCTCCGCCGATTCCATAGGGCGTTCCGCGCCATTGCAGGGTTGACCCGGCAACAAGATCGGCGCCCGCCAATGACCCGCCATGCGGTCCCAGCAACGCGCCTTTACCGGCCCCGCCCCACAGCGGCGCAACAAACGCCACGCCTTTCCACAGACCACGCGCAGCCGGGTCAACCAGGGCTGGCGATATATTCCAGCGTGGTGGTTTTTGCTGCATGTGCGTGTCCGTTCTTCAGCGTGCGGGAACTGGCGTCAGCGGGGCCAGTCTTCTGTCTTCTGTCTTCTGTCTTCTGTCTTCTGTCTTCTGTCTTCTGTCTTCTGTCTTCTGTCTTCTGTCTTCTGTCTTCTGTCTTCTGTCTTCTGTCTTCTGTC
>CAMTWQ010000100.1:0-1464 GCA_947085465.1 uncultured Alphaproteobacteria bacterium | reverse complement strand
GACGCCATCACCCCAGATGGATATAGGTCGCCTTAAGCTGGGTGAATTTGTCCAGCGCATGCAATGAGCCATCGCGGCCAAGGCCGGACTGCTTGTAGCCGCCGAACGGCATCACCAGCCCGCCGCCATTGGTGTTGTTGATGTTGACCGAGCCGGCGCGGATTTTGCGCGCCATCTTGTGCGCCTTGGTCAGGTCATTGGTCCACAGGTTGGCGTACAGGCCGTACACCGTGTCATTGGCGATTTTCAGCGCCTCTTCCGTGTCCTTGAAGGTCAGCGTTGACAGAACCGGGCCGAAGATTTCTTCCTGCGCGATCTTCATGTCGTTCTTCACATTGTCGAAGATCGTCGGTTCGATATATTCGCCGCCGGTGTTCTGGCGCACCTGCTTGCCGCCCAGCACCAGCTTTGCGCCTTCTTTCTGGCCGGCTTCGATATACCCCATGACGCGCTGGGTCTGGGTCTTGTCGACCATCGAACCCATCATGGTTTTCGGATCAAGCGGATCCCCCGGCTGCATGAACTGGCCGACCGCCTTCACCTTTTCCAGGAACTCATCCTTGATGCCTTCTACCACCAGCAGGCGCGAGCTGGCCAGGCAGACCTGGCCGGAATTGAAGAAGATCGCCATGCCCGCCGCCTGCGCCGCAGCGTCAAGATTTGGCGCGTCCTTCATGATAATGTTGGGGGATTTGCCGCCGCATTCCAGCCAGATCGCCTTCATGTTGGACTTGCCGGAATATTGCAGGAAATATTTGCCAACTTCGGTCGAGCCGGTGAACGAGATCGCGTCCACATCCATGTGCATACCCAGTGCCTGGCCGGCGGTTTCACCAAAACCAGGCAGCACGTTCAGCACGCCTTCGGGAAGGCCGGCCTCCATCGCCAGTTCGGCCAGACGGATGGCGGTCAGCGGCGATTGCTCGGCGGGCTTCAAAACCACGCTGTTGCCAGTGGCCAGCATCGGCGCCAATTTCCAGGCCGCCATCATCAGCGGGAAGTTCCACGGCACCACCGCGCCAACAACGCCCACGGGCTCGCGGGTGATCATGCCAAGACCGGCCGGGCCGGTGGGCGCAATTTCGTCATACACCTTATCGATGGCTTCGCCATACCACTGGAAATTCAGGGCGACGGCGGTCATATCGACATTCTTGGCCATCATCACCGGCTTGCCCATATCCAGGGTTTCCAGCAAGGCCAGTTCCTCGGCGTTTTCCTGCACCAGCCGCGCCAGTTTCAACAGCACCGCCTTGCGGTATGCGGGGGCGGACTCGGACCATTTTCCGGCGTCAAACGCGCGCCGGGCGGATTTTACCGCAATATCAACATCCGCTTTGTCGCACTCGGCCACCTGGGCCAGAACGCGACCGTCGATCGGGCTGATGCTGTCAAAGGTCTTGCCCGACACTGCATTAACATATTTGCCGCCGATAAACGCCTGATTACGATAGCTCAGGCCAT
>CAMTWQ010000099.1:0-9432 GCA_947085465.1 uncultured Alphaproteobacteria bacterium | reverse complement strand
TGATATTGCCCGCTGCCGCTATGACCGCTGATCTGCTGCCGCCACTGCGCGATGTGATTGCACAATATGGATTGCGCGCCCGCAAATCGCTTGGCCAGAACTTTCTGCTGGATCTCAATCTGACCGGACGCATTGCGCGATCTGCGGGGGCGCTGGATATGTGTACCGTGGTCGAGGTTGGCCCCGGCCCGGGTGGCCTGACCCGCGCGCTGTTGCAGCACGGCGCGCAACATATTGTTGCGCTGGAAAAGGACGCGCGCTGTCTTGCCGCACTGGAAGAAGTGGCTGCGGCCTATCCCGGGCGCCTTAAAATCATCGAAGGCGATGCGCTGGATTTCGAACTGGCTGACATTGCGCAACAGCCCATGAAGCTGGTCGCCAACCTGCCCTATAATGTGGCGACCCCCCTGCTGATCAAATGGCTGACCCCGGATCACTGGCCGCCGCTTTGGGAAAGCCTGACGCTGATGTTTCAGAAAGAAGTGGCGCAACGCATTACCGCCCCCGTTGGCGGCAAGGCCTATGGACGGCTGGCGGTGCTGAGCCAGTGGCGGTGTGATGCGCATATGCTGTTTGATATTGACCCGCGCGCCTTTACGCCCGCGCCAAAGGTGACATCGACCGTAGTGCAAATCACGCCACGCGCCACGCCGCGTGCGCAAGCCGAACTCGCTGATTTGCAGACCGTGGCAGCCGCCGCTTTCGGTCAGCGGCGCAAAATGCTGCGCCGCAGCCTGACGGCGCTTGGGGTGGACACCGGGCAATTGCTGGAAATTTCGGGACTTGCCCCGACCGCCCGGGCGGAAGAAATCGATATTGAAGGGTTTTGCGCCCTTGCACGGGCCTATCATAATCTGCGCCATATGCGCTAAACTGCCCCCATTCGTTAAATCATAACGCCTATCGGAGAATAGCATGAAACCCGACCTTATTGAATTCAAGGGGCTTGGCGGCCTGAAACTGGTGGCTGATTCCTATGGAACGCCGGGCAATCCGCCCGTTATATTCGCGCATGGCGGCGGCCAGACCCGCCATGCCTGGGGCGGCACGGCGAATATACTGGCCGAGCGCGGCTGGCATGCGGTGTGCCTGGATTTGCGCGGCCATGGCGACAGCGGCTGGTGCCCGGACGCCAATTACGCCATCGACGCCTATGCCGAGGACTTGCGCCTGGTGGCGCGCACATTCGCCAGGCGCCCGGTCACGGTTGGCGCATCGCTGGGCGGTAATTCCTCACTGATCGCCGAGGGCGAACATGACGGGCCGGTATTTTCCGCCATTGTTCTGGTGGATATTACGCCGCGCGTCGCCGAGGCTGGCGTCAAGCATATTCAGGATTTCATGGGCGCCAACATGGAGCAGGGCTTCGCCAGCCTGGACGAGGCCGCCGAGTCGGTCGCCAGATATCTGCCGCACCGGCCCAAGCCAAAAGACACCAGCGGCCTGGCGAAGAATCTGCGGCTGCGCGAGAATGGCCGCTATTACTGGCATTGGGATCCGAAATTCTTTTCCGGCCCGAACCGGCCGCGTGACCCGAACCGGGCGGTAAGGATGGAGGCGGCGGCGCGCAGGCTCACTTGCCCAACCCTGCTGGTGCGCGGCAAATCCAGCGATCTGGTCACCGAAGAAGCGGCACAGGAATTTCTGGCGATGGTGCCGCACGCGGAATTCGTTGACGTGACCGGCGCCGGCCACATGGTGGCGGGCGATAACAACGACGCCTTCACGGCGGCGGTCGTGCAGTTTCTGAATAAACTTTAACCGGACAGAGGGAGGTTCTCATGCCATTGGACGAGAAAAAATACGAACGCCTGAAATTCGACTGGCCGGCCGAGCGGGTGCTGCGCGTCACTA
Source organism: uncultured Alphaproteobacteria bacterium (assembly GCA_947085465.1). GTDB lineage: Bacteria > Pseudomonadota > Alphaproteobacteria > UBA11222 > UBA11222 > CAMTWQ01. The sequence goes on along the minus strand of CAMTWQ010000099.1, from coordinate 7,578 downwards.
TTTCGCGGCCCGAGCGGCTAAACGCGCTGGACAAGATCGGGCACCGGGAAATCACCTATATCTGGCCCGAGATCGACAGCGACCCGCGCATCAATGCGGTGATCCTGACCGGCGAAGGCAAGGCGTTTTCGGCGGGCGGCGATTTCGAGATGATCGAGCAGATTATCGATGATCACAAGAGCATGCTGACGGTGTGGAAGGAAGCCCGCGATCTGGTTTACAACATTATCAATTGCAACAAACCGATTGTTTCCGCCATCACCGGCCCGGCGGTTGGCGCGGGACTGGTTGCGGCGCTGTTATCGGATATTTCCATCACCACCAAAAAAGCCAAGATCGTCGATGGTCACACGCGGCTGGGGGTTGCGGGGGGAGACCATGCGGCGATTATCTGGCCATTGCTGTGCGGCATGGCGAAAGCCAAATATTATCTGCTGACCTGCGAATCGCTGGATGGCGAGGAAGCCGAACGCATCGGCCTGGTGTCGAAATGCGTCGGCGAGGATGAATTGCAGGGCGAGGCGCTGCGCATCGCCAGCAACCTGGCCAAGGGCGCGCAGGGCGCGATCCGCTTTACCAAAATCGCGCTGAATAACTGGCTGCGCCTGGCCGGGCCGTCGTTTGACGCCTCCACCGCCTATGAAATGCTGGGCTTTGCCGGACCCGACGCGCGCGAGGGCGTCGCCTCGCACCGCGAAAAACGCCAGCCGGTGTTCGATCCGGACTGTCCGGTGTAATTCCCCAATTAGCCGGGGCTTGTTATGAGAAGCACAATCATCGTAGGGTATCCCCATGACGACACTAACCTTTGATACCCTTAAATTTGCCAACCGCCTCAAGTCAGCAGGCCTGCCGGCCACCCATGCAGAGGCCGAGGCCGAAGCGCTGGCCGAGGTGTTCGAACTGACCGGACGTGACCTGGTTACCAGATAGTATTTTGACACGCATCTGACCCAGCTTGAGCAGTGCATGACTATTAAGCTGGGTGCTCTGATCGTTGGCGCTATCGGCATCGTCGCAACGCAGGTCAAGCTGTTATAACTGCCAGTCAGTGACGGCGGCGCCGGTTTTTGGCGGGGCGTGGGAAATGCGGCATGCCACAAATATATAACACCCTATTGATCGGTTCCGGCGGGCGGGAACATGCGCTGGCGTGGGCGTTGCGCAAGTCGCCCTTGCTGGGGCGGTTGTATTGCGCGCCGGGGAATGGGGGCATTGCCGGGATTGCGCAATGCGTGGCGCTTGATCCGCTGGATTTTGGGGCTGTCACGGGGTTTGTCCGGGCGCATGAGATTGGCTTTGTCATAGTCGGGCCGGAGGCGCCGCTGGTGGCGGGGCTGGTGGATCATTTGACGGCGCAAGGCATCAAGGCGTTTGGGCCAACTGCGGCGGCGGCCAGGCTGGAAGGCTCAAAAGGCTTCACCAAGGACCTTTGCGCCGCCAACAATATTCCCACGGCGGCCTATGGCCGGTTCCGGGATGCGCGGGACGCCAAGCTGTATCTGCGCCAGCAAAACCTCCCCATCGTCATCAAGGCCGATGGGCTGGCGGCGGGCAAGGGCGTGATCCTTGCAGAAACGCTGGCGGAGGCGGAAACGGCGGTTGATCACATTCTGGGGGGTGCGTTTGGAACTGCTGGCGCCGAACTGGTGGTGGAGGAATTTTTGCGCGGCGAGGAAGCCAGCTTCTTTGCGCTGGTGGATGGCGTGAATATTCTTCCGATGGCCAGCGCTCAAGATCACAAACGGGCGGGAGATGGCGACACGGGGCCGAACACCGGCGGCATGGGCGCCTATTCCCCGGCGCCGGTGATGACGGACGAAATCTGCGCCCAGACCATGCGCCGCATAATCGCGCCCACCATCGCCGCCATGGCGGCGGCCGGCGCGCCGTTCAGGGGCGTGTTGTTCGCCGGGCTGATGATTACGGACAAGGGGCCGTGTCTAATTGAATATAATGCCCGCTTTGGCGATCCGGAATGCCAGGTGCTGATGGCGCGCCTTGAAAGTGATCTGCTGCCAGCACTATTGGCGTCCGCCAGCGGCCATCTGGCGGGCATTGAACTGAACTGGTCGCAACAGGCCGCCGTGACAGTGGTGATGGCGGCCAAAGGCTATCCTGGAGACTATAAAAAGGGTGAAGTTATTGGCGGGCTTGATGCCGCTGGCCAGATGCCCGGGGTGCGGATATTTCATGCGGGAAGCACCGCCCGGGACGGAAAAATCCTCAGCAATGGCGGGCGGGTGCTGAATGTCACCGCCACCGGCGACACCATTACCAAGGCCGTCAGCCGCGCCTATGCGGCGGTGGATGCAATAGACTGGCCGGGCGGCTTTTACCGCCGCGACATCGCCTGGCGGGCACTGGAAAGAGAACGCGGAAGCGGCTAACATGCCGAAAATAACTTGCAGCCGGGGACAATAGCGATGGAAGAGCCTAACAGACAGGAGCAATTTTCCGGCACCAAGGAAGTTGACCCGAAGCACCGCATCGATGAGCGGGCGCTGCTGGCCTATATGAAGACGCATGTGGAAGGCTTTGCAGGCCCGCTGCATGTCGAGGAATTCAAGGGCGGCCAGTCCAACCCCACTTACAAGCTGAACACGCCGTGCGCCGCCTATGTGCTGCGCCGCAAGCCGCCCGGCATATTACTGAAATCGGCGCATGCGGTTGACCGTGAATACAAGGTGATCTCGGCGCTGAACAAAACCGGCATTCCGGTGCCGCGCACCTATTGCCTGTGCGAGGATGAAAGCATTCTTGGCACCATGTTCTATATTATGGAATGTGTCGAAGGCCGGGTGTTCTGGGAGCCCCTGGTGCCTGGCGTCAGCAAGGATGACCGCAGCAGGATTTTCGATGACCAGGTCAGCTTCATGGCCAATTTGCACAAGGTGGATTACACATCCATCGGGCTTGGCGAGTTCGGCAGCCCGGGCAATTATTTCGCCCGCCAGATATCGCGCTGGACAAAACAATATCAGGCGTCCGAAACCGAAGAGATCAAGGAAATGAACCGGCTAATCGAATGGCTGCCGAAAAATATTCCGCCGGATGATTCCGTCAGCCTGGTGCATGGGGATTTCCGGCTGGACAATTCCATTGTGCATCCGATGGAGCCGCGCATCATTGCGGTGCTGGATTGGGAGTTGTCCACCATCGGCCACCCGCTTGGCGATTTCACCTATCATCTGATGCAGTGGCGCAGCCCGGATTCTGATCTGGGCACCACGCCGGAAGCGGAACTGCGCGCCATGGGCATTCCGGTTGAGAAAGAATACGCCGCGCGCTATTGCGAATTAACCGGGCGAAGCGGCATCGAAAATCTGGATTTCTATTTCGCCTATAATTTCTTCCGTCTGGCGGGTATTCTGCAGGGCATTCTCGGCCGGGTGCGTGACGGCACGGCGGCCAGCGAACATGCGGCGGAACGCGCCGCCCGTGTCCGTCCGCTGTCCGAAGCCGCGTGGAAATACGCGCAAGCGGCGGGCGCGGCGGGGTAGGCGCCTAATGCGAGAATATATCCATTTCCGGCCAGCCGAAAGGATCAAGCACTGCGCTCACCGGCGGTTCATAGCATAAATGGTTATTTTGCGAATAGAACAATATAAGAACATTTTGTTTGACGCTAGCCAGGCATCATGCCAATCATACGCCCATGACTAAATTTTATGAATTTTTTGCAGGCGGCGGCATGGCTCGGATGGGTCTTGGGCCGGACTGGAATTGTCTGTTCGCCAATGATTTCGACCATAAGAAAAGCCGCGTTTACCGCCAAAACTGGGGCGATGGCGCTCTCTTAACGGCGGATATCCGTCATATAGTATCGCGCGACCTGCCCGGGCAATGCGATCTCGCCTGGGCGTCGTTTCCTTGCCAGGATTTGTCGCTTGCGGGCGCCGGGGCCGGGTTGAAGGGCGACCGGTCGGGAATGTTCTGGCCGTTCTGGAAGCTTGTGGAGACTCTCGGCAAAGAGGGCCGCGCGCCAAGGATAATTGCTATCGAAAACGTCTGCGGCACGCTTACATCGCATGGGGGCAAGGATTTCGCCAGCATCTGTTCCGCCTTTGCCGATGCCGGATATCGTTATGGCGCCGTCATCATTGACGCATCGCTGTTCGTGCCGCAGTCAAGGCCGCGCCTGTTTATCGTCGCCGTGCGCAACGATCTCAGCATACCACGCCATCGGGAGGCACACGGCCCGTTTCCCGTATGGCACACGCGCGGGTTGAGAACCGCTTATGACAAACTATCTTCGAAAGCCAGGGATAATTGGATTTGGTGGAGTCTGCCCGAGCCGCCGAAGCGCAATACCCAGTTCACGGACCTTGTCGAGGATAGCCCGTCTAGCGCCGTGTGGCACACAACCGCAGAAACGAGACAATTGCTTGCAATGATGAGCGAAGTCAATCTTGCCAAGGTAGAGGAAGCAAAACGCGCCGGGCGGCGGATGGCCGGCGCCATCTACAAGCGCACGCGCTTTGATGAAGGCGGTTGCAAGGTGCAAAGGGCTGAAATCCGGTTCGACGATGTGGCTGGATGCCTGCGGACGCCCGCTGGCGGATCAAGCCGGCAGCTTATTATGATCGTCGATGGAAAGTCGGTAAAATCGCGGCTGATTTCGAGCCGGGAAACGGCCCGCCTGATGGGGCTGCCGGATGAATATGAACTGCCTGCGAATTATAACGAGGCCTATCACCTGACCGGTGATGGCGTTGTCGTTCCTGTTGTACGTCATTTGGCCAAGAATGTCTTTGAACCGATACTGTTGCATCAGGATAACCACGAGCTGCAAGCAGCATGAGCGTCATTCCGTGCCAGCAAAACAAAGAATTACGGAAGCTCATCAGGGATTATGCTGAAGTTTTGAAGACGGAAGCCCACAAGCTAGGCAATCACGGTTTGAACGAGATAGAGTTTTATAACTCTGGCCTTTTTCGCGGCGCGATCGAACGGACGCGAGGCCAGTTCTCTGCAACAATGCGCGACAAACGGGAATTCGCCCGCCATGTACTGAACTACATGCAGGACCAGGACTTCATTCAGAACTGGGAATCGGCAGGGGGCGCCAATCGCCATGATTATGTGCTCCGTCTAAAGACCGGACGTGTGGGCGTAATCGAGTTAAAGGGCTGCCTCGACGGCAACAACACAACTATCTTCGAACGGCCGCCGCATGCACAGGAATTTGTAATCTGGAGTATCTGCACGAATCCCGGTGCGGACCCCCGGCGAAACGCATGGTCTGGAATCCATACACGCCTGAGCGCGGACCTCATCGAAAGGAAACAGCTGGTTGACGGCCTCATCATCTGGGATATGGCTTGCGGAACGGTCGGGCGGCCCTGTCCCAAGCTCGCCATAACCCCAGAGCGAGTGACCGTTGCCGCCCAATACATGCTACCGCCACCGTGCATTTATGTGTTTCCGGCTACGATTGCGAGTCCGAGAAACAATCCAAGGCCTATGGCCCAGACTCTTGAAGACGTTCATCTGTTGACTGCCTTTCACGAATGCTTTCGAGGGAAGGACGAGGAAGTGAATTATGTAGATTTCGAGGTCGAACACCGGGGTGCGGAAACGATGCGCAAGACGCGCGTTCGCCGCGCAGGCGGGGTTGTGCAGGAGTCTGATTTAACCTCCATTCGAAGGGGCTGATGGAATCACCTACGGTCAGGCGCCGGACAATGCAGGCGGTGAAAAGCAAAGACACCACGCCGGAAATGGCGGTGCGCCGCATGACGCACGCGATGGGCTGCCGTTACAGGCTGCACGGCAAAAATCTTCCCGGAAAGCCCGATCTGGTTTTCGCGTCCCGGCGCAAGGTCATCTTCGTGCATGGCTGTTTCTGGCATGGCCACGGCTGCCGCCGGGGCGCGCGGACGCCAAAAGAAAATCGGGATTACTGGCAAGCCAAAATCGCGCGCAACAAGACACGCGATATTCAAACACGCGCGGCGTTGGCGGTCGCGGGCTGGGGCGTATTGATTATTTGGGAATGCGAGATCGGGAAATCCGCCGCTCTACGGGAAAAAATATCCAGGTTTCTCGGTTAAAAACCCGCCTGCTCATCCCGGCTAATGCGAGAATATATCCATGTCCGGCCAGCCTGGCAGATCAAGCTCCGCGCGCCGGCGGCTCAAAGCGCGCAGAGCCATGGAATGTGTCACACGTTTGAGCCGCCGTCTGGCCAGGGATTGGGAAAATCCCAGGCGCAACGCGCGCTACATTCGCCATGCCTGCTATCGGCTGGTGCTTATAAAACCTTGTAATACAACAGAATATTTCCGGACAGGCTCCCGGGATCAGGGCTGGCCGCAGCCACGCGCATGAAGACGCTTGACGCGGCTGGCCCGGCATATCAGAACATACGCGGGAAACATGTAATTGATCATATGATCAGGTACGGTCTGGCGCGCATGTTGTGATATGCCGGGCCAGAATTGAGACTAAAAGGAAACGCAATGACTAAACCACAATATGACGCCATCATCATCGGCGCCGGCATTGCCGGCATGTACCAGCTTTACCGTCTGCGCGAGCTTGGGCTTTCGGTACGCGTGTTCGAACATGGCAGCGATGTCGGCGGCACTTGGTACTGGAACCGCTATCCGGGCGCGCGGTTTGATTCCGAAACCTATACCTATTGCTATTCCTGGTCGAAGGAACTGCTGCAGGAGTGGAACTGGAAGGAGCATTTCTCGGCGCAGCCGGAAAATATGGCCTATTATGACCATGTCGCGACGAAATTTGATCTGCGCAAGGACATCACATTCAACGCCCGCGTCAGCAAAGCCACCTATGATGAAGCGGCCAATTGCTGGGAGATCGAAACCGAATCAGGCGAGCGTGCCCGCGCGCGGTTCCTGATCACCGCTGTCGGCGTTCTGTCCGCCACCCAGATGCCCAGAATTCCCGGCGTTGACAAGTTCAAGGGTATTTCGTTCCACACCTCGCGCTGGCCCAAAGACGAAAATGGCTTTGGCGGCAAGGATATCGGCATGAAAGGCAAGCGCGTCGGCGTCATCGGCACCGGCGCCACCGGCGTGCAGCTTATCCAGGAAGTCGCCAAGGTTGCCGGGCATCTCAGCGTGTTTCAACTGGCCCCGGAATTTTGCGCGCCCTTGCGCAATGCCCCGATCACGGATGAGGAGCAGGCCAAAATCAAGGCGACCTACCCCGAGATTTTCAAAAAATGTAACGATTCAAGCGCCGGATTTATGCATGATTTCGTCATGAAATCCGTATTTGACGTGCCGGCGGAGGAACGCGAGGCGTTTTTCGAATATCTCTATGCCCGGCCCGGATTTGAAAAGTGGCTGGGCAATTATTATGACATCATGACGGACCGCAAGGCCAACGATCTGATCACCGATTTTATGGCGCGCAAAATCCGCTCCCGGGTCAAGGACCCCGTGCTGGCTGAAAAGCTGATCCCGAAAAATCATGGCTTCGGCATGCGCCGCGTGCCGATGGACACCAATTACTACGAGGTTTACAATCAGGACAATGTGACGCTCGTGGACCTGCGCGAAACGCCGATAGAGGCCATCACGGAAAAAGGCGTCAAGACCAGCG
>CAMTWQ010000098.1:0-12066 GCA_947085465.1 uncultured Alphaproteobacteria bacterium | reverse complement strand
CCGCATGGCGCATGGGCTGGCGGATGATCTGGCAACCACGGCGCTGCTCGCCACCGACAAGCCGGTGCTGATAGCGCCGGCGATGAATGTGCGCATGTGGGGGCATGCAGCGACCCGGCGCAACCTTGCAACATTGCGCGCGGATGGCGTTGCGCTCGTTGGCCCGAATGACGGCGACATGGCGTGCGGTGAGTTTGGGCCGGGCCGCATGGCCGAACCAGACGAGATCGTGGCGGCTATTGAAGCAGCGCTTAATCCTGCTGCTGCATCTAAACCGCTGGCGGGATTGCGGGCGCTGGTCACCTCCGGCCCGACGCATGAGCCGATTGATCCGGTGCGCTATATCGCCAACCGTTCATCCGGCAAGCAGGGGCACGCGATCGCTGCCGCCCTTGCGGCATTGGGCGCGGAAACAGTGCTGGTGACTGGCCCGGTGCAGGAGCAGCTTCCCCAAGGCGTTATCGCACGCAAGGTCGAGAGCGCGCGCGATATGCTGAAAGCCTGTCAGGATGAGGGCCGCTTTGACATTGCGGTGTGCGCAGCCGCCGTCGCTGATTGGCGCGCCGAAAACCCATCTGGGCGCAAACTTAAAAAACGCAATGATGGCACTGCCCCATCGCTGCCGTTGACCGAAAACCCGGATATTCTGCGCACGATCAGCACTGACACAGCCGCACGGCCCCGCCTGGTGATTGGCTTTGCCGCTGAAACCGATAAGGTTGTTGATCACGCCAAACAGAAACTGGTCCGCAAGGGATGCGACTGGATCATCGCCAATGATGTGTCACCGGAAACCGGCATTATGGGCGGTGACTTTAATACCGTGCATCTAGTGACCGGCAATGGGGTCGAGGATTGGCCGCCGATGAGCAAGGTTGAGGTGGCGCGGCGCCTGGCAAGCCGCATCGCCGATCATTTCGCGCCAAGCTGATGTTAACGCTTTCATTCCGCCGCCTAGCCCATAATCCCGAACTGCCTTTGCCTGCCTATGCGAGCGAGGGCGCTGCCGGGCTGGATCTGTGCGCGGCGGTGCCAGTAAGCGAACCCATGATATTGCGCCCAGGCGCGCGGGCGTTGATCCCAACCGGCTTCGCCATGGCGCTGCCGCCAGGATATGAAGCGCAGGTGCGGCCCCGCTCCGGCCTGGCGCTCAAGCATGGGATCACCGTGCTGAATTCACCAGGAACCATCGATAGTGATTACCGGGGCGAGATCGGGGTCGTTTTACTCAACACCGGCGATGCGCCCTTCACCATTGCGCGCGGTGACCGCATTGCGCAGATGGTGATCGCAAGCGTTTGCCATGCGCGGCTGCAAGAAGTAGACGCCCTGGCCGAAAGCCAGCGGGGCGGCGGCGGATTTGGCTCAACTGGCGTCAATTGAACAAATTTTGGTAAGGGAAACATGTTCCGGCTAACAAAAAAAATGCGATTTGCGTTGGAGGCCGTAGTCGACATCGCTTATAATTCGCGGCCTGAACCCGTGCAATCGCGTGAGATTACCCGCCGCCAGGGCATTCCCCAGCGCTATCTTGAACAGGTGATGCAACAACTGGTTCATGCTAACATTCTAAAAGGTGTGCGCGGGCCGCGCGGCGGCTATACGCTGGCGCGGGAACGCCGCCGCATCAGTGTCGGCGAAATCGTACAGGTCGTTGGCGAGCATGTGGCCGATGGCGCGGATGAAATGGAAACCAGCTCGCCGCTCGGAACCAAGGTGATCAGTCCCTTGTGGGACGAGGTGCAGAATGAAATGATGGCCCGGCTAAATTCCATCACTATCGAGGATCTGTGCCGCTCAGCCACAGCGGCGCACGTTACGCCGGAGGGCGCCAAACCGGCGGACTTTAACATTTAAATTTTACGGGAAGAAAGCAATGAGCGATACTAAAAAACCCGGTCGTGGCCGCGTTTACAACAGCATCACCGAGACCATTGGCGATACGCCGCTGGTGCGTCTGCAACGGCTGCCCAAGGAGGCTGGCGTCAATGCGGATATTTTGCTGAAGCTGGAATTTTTTAACCCGCTGGCCAGCGTCAAGGACCGTATTGGCGTGGCGATGATCGAGGATATGGAGGCCAGGGGAAAACTGAAATCTGATACGGTGATCATTGAACCGACATCCGGCAATACCGGCATTGCGCTGGCGTTTGTGTGCGCCGCCAAGGGCTATAAATTAATCCTGGTGATGCCCGACAGCATGTCGATCGAGCGGCGCAAAATGTTCGCGCTGCTAGGGGCGCAATTGGAGCTGACGCCGGCCGCAAAGGGCATGCGCGGCGCAGTTGCCCGCGCCGAGGAACTGCTGGCGAAACATCCCGGATCAGTGATGCCGCAACAATTCGAGAACCCGGCCAATCCGGAAATTCACCGCCGCACGACGGCGGAAGAAATCTGGAACGATACGGGCGGCAAGGTGGATGTGGTCATATCAGGCGTGGGCACCGGCGGCACGTTTACCGGCGTTGGCTCGGTGCTGAAAGCCCGCAAGCCGGGCCTTAAAATGATTGCGGTGGAGCCCGAAGACAGCCCGGTTCTGTCCGGCGGCCAGCCAGGCCCGCACAAGATTCAGGGTATTGGCGCGGGATTTATTCCCGATAATCTGGATCGCTCACTGGTCGATGAGGTGATCACTATCGGCAACGAAAATTCGTTCGAGATGGCGCGTAAACTGGCGCGGCTTGAAGGTATTCCCGGCGGCATTTCATCAGGCGCCGCAGTGGCTGCGGCGCTGGAAGTTGGCGCGCGGCCAGACATGAACGGCAAAACCATCGTTGTGATCATCCCCTCATTCGCTGAGCGGTATTTATCGACCGCCCTGTTCGAGGGACTGTGAGCAGCCTTACCAGCGAACAGATCGAACGTTACGCCCGCCATATTATGTTGCCGGAAGTGGGCGGTGCGGGCCAGGCGCAATTGCTGGCCTCAAAAGTTCTGGTGGTGGGCGCTGGCGGGCTTGGCTCGCCGCTGCTGTTGTATCTGGCGGCGGCGGGTGTGGGAACCATTGGCATCGTGGATGACGACGTGGTGTCGTTATCAAATTTGCAGCGCCAGATCGCCCACAAAACCCGTGATATTGGCCGCCTGAAAACCGATAGCGCGGCGGAATCCGTCGCCCATATTAACCCGGATGTGAAAGTGGCGCGCCACCCGGTGCGGCTTGACATTGGTAATGTCCGTGAACTGATTAAGGATTATGATTTGGTGGCCGATGGCTGCGACAATTTCGCCACCAAATTTCTGCTCAATGATGCGTGCTTCCTTATGCATAAGCCGCTGGTCGCTGCGGCGCTTGGCCGTTTCGAGGGACAGCTTGCAACCTTCCGGGCCTATGATAATGACAAGCCCTGTTACCGCTGCATTTTCCCAACGCCGCCGCCTGCGGATTCGATGCCGAACTGCGCGGAAACCGGCACGCTGGGCCTGGTCGCTGGCGCAATGGGTGCGTTGCAGGGCATCGAAGTGGTGAAGGAATTGCTTGGCATTGGCGAAACCATGGCGGGGCATTTGCTGATCTATGACGCGCTGGAAACCAGCTTTCGCAAGGTTAAAGTCAGGCCCGATCCCAAATGCCGCCTGTGTGGGCCGCAACCCGTTATTACAGCACTTGATCCGGCGGAATATGCGCCGGGATAGCGAACATGACCGGTCAGGCCCTGGCGGCGTGCCGCATCCGGCCTGGAACCGGGGCGGGTAGAGGGCCGTCGCTGATCGATAACTGCACAACATTCCAGCCCGCGTCGTTTTCGTATCGCGCATTGCTGCTGATTGATTGAATAAGGAACAGGCCCATGCCGCCGATGCGTATCGGCGCATTTTGTTCGGCGCAAATTTCCATGGTGCGGACCGAATCGAATGGCGGGCCGTGGTCGCGATATTCCAGTTCGGCCATTCCATCCTTCACGCACAACGAAATTTTTACCGGACGTTTGCTCTCCCTGCGGTATCCGTGCTTGATCGTGTTTGTGTACAATTCCTCTATCACCAAAACGAGGCGCAGGATGAGCATTTCCGGCAGGCCTGCTTCCCGCGCCCAGGCTTCTGCTTGTGCGCAAGCGCTGCTGCTTGCCGCATTAGTTGCACCAAATGTCCAGCTAATTTCATGTTTTTTCGGCATTGGGTAAATGTAAAAAGAATTGTTAGAATATTTCCGGCAATCGCATTTTCAGGAAACCGCGCTACAAACCAGCAGGAGCGATGGATTATGGGCCGTTTTAGCGAGGCGATCAAAGCTTTTGATGCGGTAAACGCGCAAGACCCGAACAAGATTGGGAATGCAGGCGCCGCTATGCCGAAGGAATTGGTGTATGCGCAACGCATGAGCGCAATGTTGAGCCTGATCTATCCAGACGCCAGCGAGGCATTGAAGCTTGCCGCGCGGTGTCAGCATATCAGGCGCTGGGAAATTCCCCGCACGGATTACCCGCTGGGCCGCACAGGCTATCTCGCCTGGCGGAATGAATTAAAACGCCGTCATAGCGAAACCGCCGGCCAAATCTTGCGCACCCTTGGGTACGAGCAAGACATTGTTGCCCGGATTGGACAATTGCTGCGAAAAGAAAAGCTGAAACAGGACATAGAGGCGCAGCAGTTGGAAGATGTGGTGTGCCTGGTGTTTCTTGAAGACCATTTAGCTGAATTCGCGCCCAAGCTTGAGGAGGCGAAAATAATCGAAATTATTGCCAAGACCTGGCTCAAAATGTCACCTGCGGGGCAGCGCGCGGCGCTGGCGCTTGATCTGCCCGCCGTTTCGCGCCGCCTGGTGCAAATGGCGCTGGCTACTCAGTCTGATCAACACGGATAGGGGGCTGCTCTAGATTTTAATGGCTAGAGCAGCTTTCCGCGATTAAGTGGGGTCACTTCGTTACTCCACTTAATCGCGGGCTGCTCTAGGGCAAACACCCGCGTATCCCGCTGGCCGATGCGAGCGCCTCCTTCCGCACCGCCGCCCGCGAGGACACCAACAAGTCAAAACAGAAAAAGCTTGATTTGTAGTCACAATGGCACTACATTACCCAGATCAGCAACAGCCAGCAAGGGAGACTGCCGATGGGCGCCGCCGATAGCTATGTCCGGGCCCGGATTGACACGGCCACCAAGCAACGCGCCACCGAGGAGCTGGACGCCATGGGCCTGTCTATTTCCGACGCGATTCGCCTGTTGATGCTGCGGGTGGCGGATGAGCGCCGTCTGCCCTTCGCCATAAAAGCGCCAAACGCCGCCACGCGCAAGGCGATTGCCGAGCTTGAAGCGGGCAAAGGTAAAAAATTCAAAAGCCTGAAAGCCCTGATGACCGATTTGAATGCGGACGATTGAACGGTCATCGGCGTTCAGACGGGATTACAGGCGCGCAAAAGCAACCCCGCGTCATGCCAAAAATATTGATGCGCTGCTGTCTGAGGTCTTGACTGCGCTGCTGATGGATCAAGTTCTGCCCGCGCATAACCGCGATCACGCATTAAGCGGCGATTGGGCGGGGTATCGGGAGTGCCACATCAAACCCGATCTGCTGCTGATCTACCGCAAGCTGGACGCCAGCGCCCTGCGGCTTGCCCGGCTTGGCTCGCATAGTTTGCTGTTCAGCTAGCCCCCATACTGGCGCTGAACGAATAGAATCTGTAATAGATAGCGCATGAACATATCCCGTGAAATCTGTCAGGCGAGCAAGGCGTGGCCGTTTGAGGAGGCGCGCAAGGTGCTCAAGCGCATTGGCGCCAAGACGCCTGCCAAGGGCCATGTGCTGTTTGAAACCGGCTATGGGCCTAGTGGACTGCCGCATATCGGCACTTTTGGCGAGGTGGCGCGAACCAGCATGGTGCGTTTTGCGTTCGAGCAGATCAGCGATGCGCCCACCCGGCTGATCTGTTTTTCCGATGACATGGATGGGTTGCGAAAAGTTCCCGAGAATGTGCCCAACCGCGAGATGCTGGCGCAGCATCTGAAAAAGCCACTGAGCGATGTGCCGGATCCGTTTGGCGAACATGCCAGCTTTGGCGCGCATAATAATGCGCGGTTGCGCGCGTTTCTGGATGCGTTCGGGTTTCAGTATGAATTTCTCAGCTCAACCGGAATGTACCGCAGCGGAAAATTTGATGCGGCGCTGCTGAATGTGCTGAAGAATTATGACGCCGTGATCAACGTGGTGCTGCCCGAACTGGGCGAGGAGCGGCGCCAGACCTATAGCCCGTTTTTGCCGGTCTGCGCGCGCACCGGGCGGGTGCTGGAGGCGCCAGTGGTTGAGGTGCGCCCCGCATCGAATAGTATCGTCTATCGTGATGAGGATGGATCGTTGGTTGAGACACTGGTCACCGGCGGCAAGTGCAAGCTGCAATGGCGCGCTGATTGGGCGATGCGCTGGGCGGCGCTGGATGTGGATTATGAAATGTCGGGCAAGGATCTGATCAGCTCGGTTCAGATGGGCGGCAAAATCTGCCGCGCCATTGGCGGGCGGCCGCCCGAAACATTGAGTTATGAATTGTTTCTGGATGAGAATGGCGAAAAAATTTCCAAAACCCGCGGCAATGGGCTGACCATTGATGAATGGCTGCGCTATGCCTCGCCGGACAGCCTGCAATATTACATGTTCCAAAAACCGCGCACCGCCAAGCGTCTGCATTTCGACGTTATCCCCAAGGCGGTGGACGAATATATCGTGCATCTCGACGCCTATGCGGGCCAGAGCGAGGCCGAGCGATTGTCTAATCCGTTGTGGCATATTCACAAGGGCCGGCCGCCGGTTGAACAGGTTCCGGTTTCGTTTGCCGTGCTGCTAAATCTGGTTAGCGCCAGCAACGCCCATGACCGCAATGTGCTGTGGGGCTTTATTGTGCGTTATTTTCCGGATGCTGATCCGGCGCATCACCCAATCCTCAACCAGATGGTGGATTACGCCATCCGTTATTATCACGATTTTGTTCGTCCACAGAAGAAATATCGTCCGCCGACGGAACAAGAATCCGACGCAATGAATGATTTAAGCGCGCAATTAGCGGCGCTGCCAGAAAATTCAGACGCCGGCCGCATACAGGAACTGGTGTTCGAGGTCGGTAAGACGCACGGATTTGAAAATCTGCGCGACTGGTTTAAGTCGCTGTACGAAGTGCTGCTTGGGCAAAGCCAGGGGCCGCGCATGGGATCGTTTATTGCGCTGTATGGCGTTGCTGAGACGCGCGCGCTGATTGCAAAGGCTCTGGCGGGCGTGGATTTAGCCGTTACATGAGAACGCCCGCCACATGAAAGCGCGGGTGGCGATAGCGGTCATCCTGATTGCTTTGCTGCCCGTATTTTCTGCGAGCGCGCAAAACCTGCAACAGGCGCGCGCGCTTTATGATGCGGGAAAATTTCTCGCCGCTGCTGAAATGGCGCAGGCGCTAGGCGGATCGCCAGGGCTGACTTTGGCGGTGCGCGCAACGCTTGCCCATTATGCCTATGTGGAGCGGGCCGCCGCCAGGCCAGAAATATTCGCCCGCATGAACGCGCTTGCCGATCAGGCGGTGCAATTGGATGCGCGCAATGCGGAGGCGCATCTGCAAAGTGCTGTGGCGCTTGGCTATCGCGGCCGCATGAGCGGGCCGATGCCCGCGCATTTCGCCGGTTATGCAAAAGACGCGCGTACGCATATGCTGGCGGCGCTGGCTATTGAACCCGAAAATGCCTGGGCGCATGCGATGCTGGGCGCTTGGCATATGGAGATCGTCCGCAAGGGCGGCGGCTTTATGGCCCGCTCACTCTATGGGGCGCGGCTGGATGAGGGGCTAAAGTTGTACCGGCGGGCGCTTGAACTGGAGCCTAATAATCTCGTGCTGCACTACGAGTTTGGCCTGGCCCTCGCCGCCCAGGACATCAAGAAATTTGGCGGGCAATCGCAACAGCATTTGCGCATAGCATTGGCTTTGCCGCCCAAAAACGCCTTTGAACGGTTAGCACAAGACCGCGCACGGGCGTTGCTTAACGCCCTTCGCACCGGCGGCAAGGGGCAACTGCGCGAGGTGATCGTGGCGCAGACCGAATTTCCCCACGCAGCGCAACCCAGAGCAGCCCGCTGAGTTAACAAAGACTCTCCGAATTAGGCCATAAGCAACCGGATTCGTTAGCTATTGCGAAAACAGCCTTCAGCAGCTATGGTTGCAAGTTGTTAGTTTGTTCCGAATCGGGCGTAACCATGTTCAATCCCAATCTGGACGCGCTGCCAGAAAACGCCTTCCCACGGCTGGCCAGGCTGATTGAGGGGGTGCGCCCTGGTTCGCCCAACTCTTTTGGCGGCGCTCCGATCTTGATGTCGTTGGGCGAACCGCAGCACCCATTTCCAGTGTTTATCAGCGAAATTCTGGCTAAAAATAGTGCCGATTACGGCAAATACCCGCCGATACAGGGCACGGATGCCTTTCGCGCCGCTGCCGCCGCCTGGCTTAACCGCCGGTTTTCGCTTGATCGGATGAAAGTGGACCCGGCGCGCCATGTGCTGCCGCTGAACGGCACCAGGGAAGGGTTGTTTTCCATTGCCCCCGTGGTCACGCCGCCGAAGAAAAACGGTGTTCAGCCTGCCGTTCTGTCGCCCAATCCGTTTTACCAATGCTATGCCGGCGCGGCGCTTGCGGCGGGCGCGGAGCCGATTTATCTGGACGCCACCCCCGAGACCGGTTTTCTGCCCGATCTTGATGCGCTCACCCCGGAATTGCTGGACCGCACTGCATTATTCTATCTGTGTTCACCAGCCAATCCGCAGGGCGCCGTTGCTGATTTTGGCTATCTCAAGCGGCTGATCAAACTGGCGCGATCGCACGATTTTGTGCTGGCGATGGACGAATGCTATTCCGAAATTTATACCAAACTGCCGCCGCCGGGCGCATTGCAGGCCTGCGCCGCGATGGCGGATGCAGCCGATGGCGAGGCGTTCGCCAATGTGCTGGTGTTTCATTCGCTGTCGAAACGCTCGAATCTTCCGGGACTGCGCAGCGGTTTTGTCGCGGGAGACGCCCGGATCATTGCGCGATTCCGCAATTTCCGCGCCTATGTTGGCCCAACCAATCCGCTGCCTGCTGACGCCGCCGCCACCGCCGCCTGGTCGGACGAGGCGCATGTGGAGCATAACCGCGTATTGTATGCGCAAAAATTTGACGCCGCCGATGAGATACTGGGCCGCAGCTTTGGCTATACAAGGCCTGCTGGCGGCTTTTTCCTCTGGCTCAATGTGGGACTATATGCAGGCCCTGAAGCAGGCGATGGCGAAATGGCGGCCTTGCGGCTTTGGCGCGAGGCGGGGGTAAAGGTGCTGCCCGGAAAGTATCTCGCGCGCGGGCCATCGGCGGACGCCTATATTCGTGTTGCTCTGGTTGGGCCGCTGGACGAGATCATTGAAGGCTTGCACCGCATTCGCACAGTACTAATGCCGCAATGACAAGGAGCTGACATGGCGCGATCACCCGATATCGGCAGCCGCTTTGCTAACACGCCCGCATGGCGGGAAGAGCGCATGCTGCTGCCTGAGGGCTTAAAGCAGTTTTTGCACGACAGCATGATCCGTATTGGCGGGGTGGCGCTGCTTGTGGTTGCGGGCTTTCTGCTCTTGTCACTGCTCAGTTACACGCCGCTCGACCCGAGCTGGAACAACATTGCCAGCGGGGCGCCGCTAAATCGCGCGGGTGTTTGGGGCGCGCGCATTGCCGATCTTATGCTGCAATGGCTGGGGCTGGTCAGTTTTCTGGCGCCTGTATGTTTGACGATTTGGGGCGTGCGAATCGTCTGGAATTTGCGGTTGCCCTGGGGGCTGACGCGCCCGGTCGCACTATTGCTTGCTTTACCATTGCTTGCGCTGGGGCTGGCGATCTCGCCGCCCGGCGAGATCTGGCCGCTGCGCAGCGGATTGGGCGGCGCCGCTGGGGATGGTCTTAATGTGCTGGCGGTCAATTTGCTGGGGCTTACGCCACTGCCGGTTGCGGTGCCAGCTTTCGTTATTAATCTGCTGGCGCTTGGCCTGGCGTTGCCGTTAGCGATTTTTGCTCTTGCGTTGAGCGCTGGCCAATGGCGATGGACTGGCCGCAAGCTGCTCGCATTTAGCAGTGTGGCGTTTTATCAACTGGCGCGGCTGAGCGCCTTTGTGCGATCAAAAATCGATGCGCGCGCGACACAGCGGCGCACATCTATCCGCAGACATGATTTGGATATGGCGCCTCCCTTGCGCCGTAAATCCTCCGTAAGCGGAGCGTCTGGCGATACTCTGCGCAAGCAAGGGCCGGTGCCGCCGATCTGGTCTGATCCACCTAGGCCCGAACGCAAGCGGATTGCCCGTGACGATATCGTTGAGCCAAAAACCAAGCGCGCCGCGCAGGCGGATCAGTCGGCGCTGGATTTGGGCCGCGTTGGCGATTATCAATTGCCGCCGCTGAATATTCTGTCCTTGCCACAGGCGGACAAGGCGCGCCGCGCTGATCCATTGAGAACCGCTGAAAGCGATGAGGCTCTGGAGGCGAATGCCCGGATGCTGGAAACCGTGCTGGCGGATTTCGGCATCAAGGGCGAGATCCTAAATGTGCGCCCCGGCCCGGTGGTCACTTTGTATGAATTGGAGCCAGCCCCGGGAATCAAATCGGCGCGGGTCATTGGGCTTGCTGATGACATCGCCCGCTCGATGAGCGCCATATCGGCGCGCGTCGCCGTCATTCCCGGCCGTAACGCTATCGGGATTGAGCTGCCAAATCAGCGCCGCGAGACCGTATATCTGCGTGAGCTTCTGGCGTCACCCGCGTATGAGAACACTGCCGCGCGGCTGACCCTGGCGCTTGGCAAAACCATTGGCGGCGAGTGCGTGATCGCTGATCTGGCCGCGATGCCGCATCTGCTGATCGCAGGCACCACGGGCGCCGGTAAATCGGTCGCCATCAATACAATGATCCTGTCACTGCTGTACCGCATGCCGCCGGAGCAATGTAAATTTATCATGATTGATCCAAAGATGCTGGAACTGTCCATGTATGACGGCATTCCGCACTTGCTAGCGCCGGTGGTGACCGATCCGGGCAAGGCCATCGTTGCGCTGAAATGGGCGGTGCGAGAGATGGAAGACCGTTACCGCAAAATGTCGCGGCTCGGCGTGCGCTCTATCGCTGCCTATAATCAGCGCGTCGCCGTTGCGGAGGAAAAGGGCGAGGTGCTGAGGCGCACCGTGCAGACAGGATTTGATCCAAATTCCGGTCAGCCGCTTTTTGAAGAACAGGAAATGGACCTCGATCCGTTGCCGTTCATTGTCGTCATTGTTGATGAAATGGCGGATCTGATGATGGTTGCCGGCAAAGACATTGAGGGTGCAGTACAACGGCTGGCGCAAATGGCGCGCGCGGCGGGTATCCATCTGATTATGGCGACGCAACGCCCCAGCGTCGATGTCATCACCGGCACCATCAAGGCGAACTTCCCCACCCGGATCAGCTTTCAGGTCACCTCGAAGATCGACAGCCGCACGATCCTGGGCGAACAAGGCGCTGAACAATTGCTTGGTCAGGGCGATATGCTGTACATGGCGGGCGGCGGACGCATCACCCGCGTACACGGCCCGTATGTTAGCGATGAGGAAGTTGAGCGCGCCGTCGGCTTTTTGAAAACGCAAGGCGCGCCCGCCTATCTGGATGAGATCACTGACGATGAGTTTGATCCTGAAATCACTGCCGACATGATGGGCATGGCAGGAGATGGCGAGAATGCGCTCTATGACAAGGCGCTGGTGATCGTTGCGCAGCAGCAGCGCGTCTCCACCAGCCTGATCCAGCGGCATTTGCGCATTGGGTATAACCGGGCGGCGCGCATTGTCGAGGAAATGGAAGAACAGGGCGTCATCAGCCGCCCAAACCATTCCGGCAAACGCGACGTGCTGGTGGGCGAGCGGTGATCTAAGGACAGTGTTTGCGCTTTGTTTAGACTGTCAAATATCGTTGTCGATAGCTAATTAACATGTCCGATTAGTTGACGCATGATATGTCCGATTACGCTTGTGCTTAAGGGCGGCTCGCGCCGCTCGGGCTACGCCCTCCCGGCGCGAGCCGCCCTTAAGCGGCGATTTTCTTGTCCTCCTGG
>CAMTWQ010000097.1:0-14560 GCA_947085465.1 uncultured Alphaproteobacteria bacterium | reverse complement strand
CCCAGCACCTCGGCGGTGTGCTGGCCCGCTTCGGGGACCGGGCGTTTGGGGATGATCGGCTGGCCGTTAAAGCGCACCGGCGAGGCGATGTTTTTTTCCGTGCCGCCCTTGCCGTCCGGCACATCAATAAAGGCGCCCGAGGCATGCGCCTGGGGATCCACCACCACCTGGGCGGGGTGCAGCACCGGGGCCCAGACAAGATCGCCATCATCAAGAATTTTTCCCCATTCCGCCAGCGTGCGCGTGGCCATCGCCTCGTCAAACATCTTGACCATGACGGCGGCGTTTTCCTTGCGGTCAATGGGCGTCTTGAAACGCGGATCAGTCAGGATTTCCGGATGCCCGATCACCCGGCACAGATCGCCAAAATCGGTTTTATTGCCGCGCGGAATCAGCATCAGCCACTCGCCGTCGGAAGTTTTATAGAAGTTGCGCGAGGGTTCCGCCGCCGCCGCGCGCGGCGTGGTTGAGGATAGCTTGCCGAAATGCATTTGCGTCGCCATGTCCGACGCCATGGCGAAAATCCCGGTGCGCAACAACGAGGTTTCAACCAGCCCGCCCTTGCCGGTCTGGACACGGGCGTATAGCGCCGCAAGAATGCCGCTGACCGTCGTAATGCCAGTGATATGATCGCCGACGGCGGCGCGCAGCGGAATCGGATCATCGCCCTTGGGCGGGATCATCTTGGCCAGCCCCGAACGCGCCCAGAACGCCACAATGTCAAAACCGGGCCGGTCCTGTTCTTCGCCTTGCAGCCCATAACCGGTGACGCTGGAATAAATCAGCCGCGGATTCGCCTTGCCAATGGTTTCATAATCCAGCCCGGCGCGCAGCAACGCTCCCGGCCGCACATTGGTGATAAAAATATCCGCCTGGGCAACCATTTCACGCACAATCTTGGCGCCCGCCGCGTCGCGGATATTGATCGCCACGCCGCGCTTGCCGCGATTGTCAAACGCGAACATCGGATTGCCCACCAGCTTGTTGCGCGACACGCCATTGAACGCCTTGCGCACCGGATCGCCGCCAATATCTTCGATCTTGATCACCTCGGCGCCCCAGTCGGACAGCACCATGGCCGCTGATGGCGCCGCCATATAAGACGCCAGCTCAACGACCTTCACACCTTCCAGCATTGGTTTTCCTTTCTTATTTTGATTTCATCCGTACACGGTCATAGATCTCAAACAGAGCAAAGCCCGCAAACATCGCCAGCGCGAAAAAAAGCCCTGCTTGATGCCCAAGCGCCAGCACGGCAAGTGCAGGGCCCGGGCAGAGGCCCGCTATGCCCCAGCCAATGCCGAACAGGCTGGCGCCAATGAGCAGCCGCGCATCTATATCCGTGCGCGTTGGAATCTGAAACACATCAGCAAGCAAAGGCCGTGGCAAATGCGGCACCAGGCGGTAGCCAATGGCCGCAACCCCCACAGCACCCCCCATGACAAAGGCCAAGCTTGGGTCCCAATTGCCGGCCAGATCAAGAAACGACAGCACCTTGGCCGGGTTCACCATTTGGGCAATGGTCAGGCCGATCCCGAACACAACGCCAATCGCAAAGGCGGCAATGATTTTGTTCATCTCAAACCCCCGCCAGATGGCGCAGGATATACACCGTCGCAAAGCCGGTGAACATAAATGCGCCGGTTGCCACCATCGAGCGCATCGACAGACGCGAGACGCCGCACACCCCATGGCCGCTGGTGCAGCCGCCGCCCAGCCGGGTTCCGAAACCAACTATGAGGCCGCCAGCAACAAGCCATGCCGGCGAAGAGACCGGAAAGCTGATCACTGGAAGCCGCCCGCCCAGCGCCATATAGATCAGCGGCCCGGCGATCAACCCCAGAACAAACGCCAGCCGCCACGGCCAATCCCCCGCCACCGGCACGATAAGCCCACCCGCAATTCCGCTGACGCCCGCAATGCGGCCATGCAGCAGCATGAACAGAACCGCCGACAGCCCGATCAGGCTGCCGCCGGTCAGCGCGCTGATCGGGGTGAAGTTCTCCACCGCTACGCCATAACCCCCGCCAGTTTGGCAATGCCGTCAAGGCGGGTTCTGAATTCATCCAGCCCGCGCCCGCCCACCATATGCACCACCTGTTCGACGCCCACGACCTCATAGCGTTTGAAGCGGTCGGCGTCGCGCGCGGCGGCGTTCGGCATCACATAGATTTTGACATCCTTGCGTTTGCGCCCGGCGTTGGCGAGCAACTCATCCAGCCGTTTTAGCTTGGCGGGCATATCCTCCGGCATCAGGCCAGCACCTATCCATCCCTGGCCGATATCGGCGACGCGCTTTAACGCCGGTTCGCTTTCGCCGCCAAAAAAGATCGGCGGATGCGGCTTTTGCACCGGCTTGGGATTTTGCAGGCTGGGCGGCAGGTTGTACAATTTGCCCTTATGCTGCGATACTTCGTCGCACCACAGGGTTTTCATCACTTCAATACATTCGCGGGTGCGGGTGCCGCGATCTGCGAACGGAATGCCCAGCGCGTCAAACTCTTCCTTCAGCCAGCCGACACCGACACCGAGATTAAGCCGCCCGCCGGAAAGATAATCGACATCCGATACGGCCTTGGCGGTATAGATCGGTGCGCGTTGCGGCACCAGGGCGATGGCGGTGCCGATGCGAATGCGTTTGGTATGCGCCGCCAAAAAAGCCAGCGCGATAAACGGATCCAGCATGCCGTGGCGAAAGCCGGTGATCTTGCCATCTTCGGAATACGGATAGCGCGACGCGTATTCCTCGAAAAACAACACATGCTCGGGCACCCAGAGGGCGGCAAAGCCGCGATCCTCAATCGCCTTGCCCATGGCTGCGATCTGATCCGGCGGCGTTGCGCCGCTGGTGCTGCAAAAAATCCCAACTTCGACCATGTTTGCCTCCCCTTGCTGTCACGTTGCGGTTATTTTGCGGAAGTGTACGGCGCTGTGCTAGGTTGATGCAACCATAAGCCATAACGCAGGGAGGCGAGCATGCAATTCGGCATTTCCATGTTTCCAACGGACTATTCGATCACCCCCGCCGATCTGGCGATTGCGGCGGAGGCGCGCGGCTTCGAGTCGTTCTGGGCGCCGGAGCATTCGCATATTCCGGTGTCGCGCAAATCCCCCTGGCCGGGCGGGCCGGAACTGCCCAAGCCCTATTATGACGTGATGGACCCGTTTGTATGCCTGGCGACCGCCGCCGCGGTGACCAAAAAGATCAAGCTCGCCACCGGAATTTGTCTGGTGATTCAGCGTGATCCGATCCAGACCGCCAAGCAGATCTGCACCCTGGATACGCTGTCCGGCGGGCGGTTTCTGTTTGGCGTTGGCGCTGGCTGGAACGCCGAGGAAATGGCCGATCACGGCACCAAATTCGAAGACCGCATGGAGGTGATGCGCGAACGGATTGAGGCGATCAAACTGATCTGCGCCAAAAGCAAGCCGGAATATCATGGCAAGCATGTGAATTTTGAGCCGTTCATGACCTGGCCGAAGACGGTGCAAAAACCGCATCCGCCGGTGCTGGTGGGCGGCGGCTATCCCTATGGCGCTAGGCGCGCGGCGGAATATGGCGATGGCTGGATGCCGGTGCTTGGCCGTGGCGACATTCTCGCCAGCATCCCGAAATTCCGGCAGATGCTGGCTGAACGCGACCGCGATCCAGATTCGGTTGAGGTCAGCATTTTCGGCATGGCGCCGGACCCGGAAAAAATCAAACCGTTCCGCGATGCCAGCGTAAAACGGGTGATTTTCGCCATTCCGCCGGAACTAGCCGACAAAGTGATTCCGCGCCTCGACCAGATGGCCGAAGTGATGCAGAAGGTTGGGTGAGGAACAGAATCATGCAATTAGGAAAATTAGGCGTTTGGGGTTTCAACGACTCGATGACGGCGAAAGAGGCGGCGGCCTATGCTCAACGCGTTGAGGCATGGGGCTATAGCGCATTGTGGATTCCAGAAGCCGCCGGGCGCGAACCGTTTGCCCATGCGGCATGGCTGTTGGCCAATACGCAAAAGCTGATCATAGCCACCGGCATCGCCAATATTTACGCCCGCGACGCGCGCGCCTCGGTCTGTGGCCAGAATACACTGGCGGAACAGTCGGGCGGGCGTTTCCTGCTTGGTCTTGGCGTATCGCATGTCCCGATGGTTGAAAAAATGCGCGGGCATTCTTATGGCGCGCCGGTTGCCACCATGCGGGCCTATCTTGAGGCGATGAAATCCGCCGCCCCCTATAATGCCGTGGCGCCCGCCGAGGCGCCGCCCACGGTGATCGCAGCACTTGGCCCTAAAATGCTGGAGCTAGCGAAAACCCATGCGGACGGCGCGCATCCCTATCTGGTGACGCCCGAACACACCAGCCAGGCGCGAAAGATTCTGGGAAGCGGACCGATGCTGTGCGTGGAGCAAATGCTGCTGCGTGAAACCGATCCGGTGAAGGCGCGGAATATGGCGCGCCGGACAGTTGGATTTTATGTGGGGCTGCCGAATTACCGCAACAATCTGCTGCGGCTTGGGTTTAGCGCAGAAGAAATCGATGGCAAGAGTGATCGATTGGTGGACGCGCTGGTGGCATGGGGCGATAGCAAAACAATCCGGGCGCGCGTTGAGGCGCACTTCCAGTCAGGCGCAAGCCATGTGTGTATTCAGGCGTTGCATCCAGAGGGCAAGCCGCTGCCGGATGAGACTCTGCTGGCGGAACTGGCGCCTAACCCATAAAGCCATACCGGATTAGAGCAGCCCGCATTTAAGTGGAGTCACTTTGTGCGCCCACTTAAATGCGGAAAGCTGCTCTAACACATTAAAAATGGTCTAATACATTCAATTAGAGCCTTTCTTGTCCGGTCAGGTTGCTTCAATCTGACCGGGAAAGGCTCTAGTGTTTAGGCGCGGCTGTGTTTGCCCTTTTGTCCAAGCCCCATTTGCTTGGCCAGATTTGAGCGCGCTTGGGCGTAATTGGGCGCCACCATTGGGTAATCCTTGGGTAAAGCCCATTTGGCCCGGTATTCATCTGGGCTCATATCGTAATGCGCGCGCAAATGCCGTTTCAGGGATTTGAATTTTTTGCCGTCTTCCAAGCAGACAATATAGTCTTGCGTAACCGAGCGCTTGATGGAGATCGCCGGTTTCCTTGGTTCAGTTTCAGTGACAAACACCCCTTGGGACACATCGCTGAGCGAATTATAGACCTGTTGTATAAGCGCCGGCAATTCGGACGCACTGATCTCATTCTTGCCAACATAGGCCGAGACAATCTCTGTTGTCATATCAATTAGAGTGTTCTTGTCATCCATGACTTTTCAACTTCCCGTGAGCGGAGATTACAGTATAATAGGTTTGAAGCCAAAATAGATCAATACTCATTATTTGGAAATAAAAATCTTTAGTAGCAAATAAGAATATTAGATTCTGGCATTATTTGCCGGGGACCACAGTTTTTCCTAATTTTTGATCTTTGCATGGCCTGGAAGCTTGCAAGGCGTGGCTTTCGATCACATGCAAGCATAGTGGCCCGCGCGGCCTTGATTTCAATGGCCTAGCACATTCACGCATCTGCGTGAGCATGGTCCAGGCCAGCAAAAGGGTTATTGGCTGAACACCGCCCGCAGGACTTTGCCCATAGCCATGCCGAGCACTAACAACATCATGGACGCCACATAGGGATCGCCATATGGCACGCTGCTAAAAAGCGCTGTCCAAGTGTGCCATAAGATTACTAGAAGATTCATGTTGGTCAACCTTCTTGATATTGCCATTCTTGTCTGCGCCAGGACGTCTTGCCATTGCCGTCTTAAGACGATGCGGATTTACAGCACTAGAGCATTTTCTGCCTTTACGGAGTCACTTGACTCCGTAAAGGCGCCCGAAAATGCGGTTGAAAAAAACCAGAGCGTTTTGAAATCTGCTGAAAATGCTCTAGTTTTTATATCTGGCCGCGTTTTTGACCGGAAAATCCAGTCCGGATTTTCCTAAAAACGCTCTAGGTAAGTCATATCTAAGAAGTATTGGCGCGTTTTAAAACCCAAACGCTCCTTCTGTGACTTTGGTTACACTATTCAAGTGTTAGCCAACGATTTGCATCACTAGCCGTACTGGGGCTACAGTGCTCAAGATCACATTTTCGATCAGAACACCGCCAGAATTTAATGGCATCAGCGCGCCTGCATAGGCAGAAGCATTCTTCCTGACGACGCTAATTACCCGGCATAGCAGCAACCCCGGAGCGCTATCGCCAGCGTGGGGGATCGCCGCTTCTACCAGGCAGTCATGGCCAACGGCCTGAGCGAAAGCGTCCAGCGGCAGTGGCGCGCACACCAGGTACGCGCCGGAGAGATACGGGCCGCAGTTTTCCCGCAACCGCACGGCCTTAGCCCCATTCGCTGGCATTGCCAGCCGGAATGGCGAGGGCGGATGCGCACTCACGGCGCCGCTGGCCGCCACTTCGCCCAGCAAATACGCGCCATCCCCCTGTTCTGACTCAAGCAAATCCGCAGGGCGCACACGCAAAGCCAGAGCAATACGCGCCATCCAATCCGTCGATAAACGCATTTTACCCGTTTCAATGCGCGAAATCGATTGCGGGGTCAGTCCAATGGCATCCCCCAATGCCTGGAGCGTAAGGCCGCGTTGATGGCGGAAATGCCGGATTTGGTTGTGCATAAAGCAAACTATCCCGAATGGAGGAAAAATTAAATACATAATTTTACATATTAAGAAACATATTGACAGTTACGGTCATTTGTCCTATAAGAGGATAATAAACCCGCAACTTATGAGGGATCATATGAAGCAAATCAATGTAAAGGCGAATTCCAGGCGCGCACAGCTTGAACTGGCAGGGAGTTTGTTGCGGCGGTTGTTGGAGCCGCAGGCGTATTGCCGTCAGGGCGCCGAGCAGGGCTTGCAAATTTTCACCGCCCGCAACCGCTTTGCCCACCCGGTAGCCAATGCAGACGCGGCGGTACGGAAAATTTTGCAGTCGCAGGAATGGATTGAGGAGCTACCAGGCGCAGGCGGGAAATATCTGATTTCAGAATTGGGGCGCAGCTATTTGCGCCGTCTGGCGGCCGATGATTCGCCTTATCGCGCCCAACATCAGGTGATTCGCCGCCGGGTGGAGCGTACGGGTGATGGAGTTGAGGTTGCTATCAATCTAGCAGAAACCCCACTGGGCTGGTTGTTAAATCGGCAGGGGCGTGATGGAAAAACTTATATTAATCGCGATCAGTTTTTGGCCGGAGAACGGTTTCGGGAGGATTTTACCCTGGCCCAAATGACGCCTCGGGTAACTGCGATTTGGGGATTGTCTATGGGCGGCGCGCCAAGCGGCAACCGGCATGACTCGAGTACGGTCACTGACGCCGCAATGGCGGCAAAGGCCAGGTTTTTTAGCGCATATGATGCGGTGGGGCCTGGATTGTCGGAGGTTTTGGTTCAGGTCTGCTGCCATTTAATGGGGCTGGAGCAGGCCGAACGCCATCTGGGCTGGCCAACCAGATCAGGCAAGGTGGTGTTGGGCATTGCCCTTGACCGGCTGGCGGCGCATTACGACTTGGGCGAGCGCCGACCCGTTCGGGTGGTAGGGAAAAATAATTTACGTAATACGCAAAAAAGTTCTTGCTTATAATAACGGTAAATGTTATAAGCTTGATCATGATCACAATTGGGTCTGGCGATGAGAGGGCGGACCACAGAAGGCAGAATAAAGGCGCCTGCATTGATGCGGCGCCTTTTGTTTTGCGGGGAGCAAAGATGACCAAGCCACAGCGCAAGGTAGATTGGGAGGCGATTGGGCTGGACTATTGCAGTGGCGACACCCCGGTTGCCGAGATTGCGCGCAAGCATGGCGTGGCGGCGGTCAGCATTTACGCCAAAGCCAGGCGCGATGGATGGGGCCGCGCGGCGCCAGATCAAGATAAAGCCGCAGCGGCGGCAGGGGCCGCCAGAACCGCCAGAACCGCCAATGCCGCCGTGCGCCGGATGCGCCGGGCGTCTAACCGGCGGGGATCAAAACACGCCATGCGGCGCATGATCGGCCTGGTCAACCGGCTTACCGATGAATTGACACAGCATCTGGATCAGACCGCAGAATCAGATACTCCGCCCACAGATCAAAAATTCGCCGCAGACATCGTGACCAGCCTGACGCGCACGTTAGAGAAACTTACCCAACTGGAACGCGAGGCGAACAGGCAGAGCACAGAAGGCAGAGAACAGGCTAAAACAGCGGGGGCGAATGACGCGTCAACCGGCACATCAACAGATACATGGGACGAATTACAACGCCGTCTGGCTCGCCTCGCTGCCGGAAAGTCAGAGGACTGACATTCTTAAGGCGCTTGAACCGGAGCTGCGCGCGCAAATACTCTGGCTGTGGAAATTTTGGGCGCGGGCGGATCAATTGCCGCCGCCAGGCGAATGGACAAGCTGGGTTTTGCTTGGCGGCCGCGGAGCGGGAAAAACGAGGGCCGGCGCCGAATGGGTGCGCGCCTCGATTGAAGGCAGAACGCCGCTATCACCCGGAAGGCGGCGGCGCATCGCGCTTGTCGGTGAAAGTTTGAGCAGCGCTCGCGACGTGATGATCGAGGGCGAAAGCGGCATACTGGCCATCTCGCCCCCGTGGGCGCGGCCAAAGTTTGAAATTAGCAAGCACCGGCTGGTGTGGGAAAACGGCGCGCAGGCGCAGCTCTATTCAGCGGAAGATCCAAATTCATTGCGCGGGCCGCAATTCGACGGCGCGTGGGCGGACGAACTCGTCAAATGGCGCTATGGGCAGGAGACCTGGGACATGTTGCAATTCGGATTACGGCTTGGAAACGACCCGAGGCAAGTGGTGACGACAACGCCACGGCCGTTAAAACTATTGCGTGAGTTAATGAGCGACCCCAATACGGTGATCACGCGGGCAACCACATTCGCCAACGCCGTCAATCTTGCGCCGCAATTTTTTCAGCGAGTCATTGCGCGCTATGAAGGCACACGGCTTGGCCGCCAGGAATTAAACGGTGAATTGATTGATGACAATCCAGACGCATTATGGCGGCGCGCCGATGTTGAGCGCGGGCGGGTGGCCATGGCGCCTGAATTGAGCCGCATCGTGATTGCGGTCGATCCGCCAGCGACAAGCCATGCCAAGAGCGACGCCTGCGGGATAATCGCCGCCGGGATCAGTACTGAAGGCCATGCTTATGTGCTGGGTGATCATTCAGTACAGGGAGTATCGCCGCAGGCATGGGCGGCGCGGGCCGTTGATGCGATGCGCCGTTATAACGCAGACCGGCTTGTGGTGGAGGTCAATCATGGCGGCGATATGGTTGAGGCGGTGATACGCCAGATTGACCCCAATGTTCCAATCAGGCCGGTGCGGGCCAGCCGTGGCAAGGTGGCGCGCGCCGAGCCGGTATCGGCGCTGTATGAGCAAGGCCGGGTGCATCATGTGGGCGTGCTGACGCAACTTGAAGATCAAATGGCCGAATTCACCGCGGGCTTTGACCGGAAAACCGCCGGCTGGAGCCCCGATAGGGTGGACGCTCTGGTGTGGGCGCTCAGCGATCTGATGCTGCGCAATGATGCGGGCGAACCCCGCGTGCAAAGGCTTTGAAGTACGTGACGGGAATTAAAGGAGAGGCCGTGACACACTCACCCGCTAAATCGCCTTTGGGTTTTTTTGACCGGCTGATGCGCCGGAAAAATGTAGCGTCTCGAGGGGCGCCTGGCCATAAGCAGAGCGCGACCGGGCCGCTGATCGCCATGCACACCATGGGCGCGCCGGTATGGACGCCAAGAAATTACGCGGAACTGGCGCAGGAGGGATTTGCGCGCAACGCGATTGCATACCGCTGTATACGGATGATTGCGGAAAATGCGGCCGGCATTCCATTGCTGTTATATGAGCGCAGCGGCGGCAGCGAACGCGAGCTGGATACGCATCCGCTGCTGGAGCTGATTGCGCGGCCCAACCCCTTGCAGACCGGCAATGAGCTGATGGAGGCGTGGTATGGGTTCCTGATGATTGCCGGGAATGCGTATCTTGAGGCGGTGGAGGTGCGCGGCCAGCCACGCGAACTCTATTCACTGCGCCCGGACCGGATGAAGATCGTGCCCGGCGCAAAAGGCTGGCCAGCGGCATACGAATATTCGGCGGGCGGCAAGAGTGTAAGATTCGAAATGGATGCAGCGCGGAAAAAGACGCCGATCCTGCACACCAGGCTGTTTCACCCAAGCAATGATCATTACGGTTTTTCCCCGATAGAAGCGGCGGCGCTTGGCATTGATTTGCATAATGCGGCGGCCGGATGGAACAAGGCGCTGCTGGATAATGGCGCGCGGCCATCCGGGGCGTTGATTTATCAGGGGACGGACGATAACCCCAACCTGACGGCTGAGCAATTCGCCAGGCTTAAATCCGAACTGGCGGATAATTTTCAGGGTGCCGCCAACGCCGGGCGCCCCTTGCTGCTGGAAGGCGGCCTGGATTGGAAAGAAATGTCGTTCAACCCGAAAGACATGGACTTCATGCAATCAAAGCAGGCCGCCGCGCGCGAGATCGCGCTGGCGTTTGGGGTGCCGCCCATGCTGCTTGGAATTCCAGGCGACAACACCTTTGCCAATTATCAGGAGGCAAACCGGGCGTTTCACCGGCAGACGGTGTTGCCGCTGGTGGCCAAGGCTTGCAATGCGCTTGGCCAATGGCTGGGGCCGCGTTTCGGGCGGGGAGTGCGGCTGTGGTTTGACGCCGACCAGGTGGACGCGCTGGCGCTAGACCGCGAAGCGCTGTGGAGCCGTGTGCAGAACGCGGATTTTCTGACCATCAATGAAAAACGCCAGGCGGTTGGGTATGCGCCGGTGACAGATGGCGATCAGTTTAGCGGCGATAAGCACAAACCAAACACCAAACTGATGGAGGCTCGATGAGCGCCGTTAGCGATACAGGAAAGACAGGCTGGCAATTGGACCGGCGGGTGCCGCTGATGCTGTTTTTGTTGCTCGGTGTGCAGATCGGCACGGCGCTGATCTGGGCCGGTGCGGTAAGCGAGCGCATTACCCGGCTTGAGGCAGCGTACACCCTGCAAGCCGGCATTGCGGAACGCTTGACGCGCCAGGAAGAAAAACTGCGCCATGCGCTGCTGGCGCTGGAGCTGATCGAGCAGAAGCTGGAGCGGCTGGCGGGGGGATAGAGAAGGGACCCTGCCGACGACTCAGCTTGCTTTGTCTCGAGTTTAAGACCTTGTCAATATGATTCTCAGAGAATATGTTGTCACCTGGTAAGGTCCCTGCAGAGAGAAAAATAAGCTAATGAATTCAATCGATATCAATGTAGTCCTTTACCAGGAGGATAGCCACTGGATTGCACAGGGGCTGGAATATGATATCACCGCGCAGGCGCCGTCACTGCCTGAATTGCGGGAACGGTTTGCCAGAAAAGTGGCGGCGGAAGTTGCTATCTCTTTGGAGTTGAGGCTCGAACCGCTGGGGGGCATTGATCCTGCGCCTGAGCGTTTCTGGCGCATGTTTGACGAAGCCAAGATGAGTGTGGCAATGGAATCGCCGCCATTCGCGATTCCGGGCGGGGTTGATTATCCGCGTATCGTCCCGCGTATGAAGGTTGGGCAGTTAGAAGCGGTGTAGCGCATGGCGAAACAGGTTGGCCCGTTTATCACGTTGGCAACCTTTGTTGAGCGCGTAAAGGCCGCTGGCTGTGAAGAACGAACAGCGAAATTTTCAGTTGTAACGCCATGGGGCGTTAGGCCGGTTCGTTTTCTGTTCAACCCTATTTCCGGGAAGGCATTTGATATTTCTGATTTTTCCGAGGATGAAGGAATTGGCCCATCCATTGTCGATGCTGCATGTCGGCGGTTAGGAATATCGATTAGCAGGACACGCAATTGAGTTCCCGCCGCTATCGTGGTTTCAGTATTGATTTTAATATATGTAGTTTGAAGCATAACGGTGACTTAAAGGTTTAGCGTCGGCACGAACCGATTGAGCTGTTGTGGCTGCGATGAAGCGGAACGCACTTTAACAAAATCTAATCCCAGCGCTCCCAACGGGGCGCTTTTTTTATGGCGGGAGGAATGATGTTGGATGATGACCCAATCGAGACCAAGCTGGCGCGATTTGACGCGGCAACCACAAAGGAGGGCTGCGTCATCGAGGGGTACGCCAGCATTTTTGGCAACATAGATCAGAGTGGGGATGTGGTTGCGCCTGATGCGTTTGCCACTTCGCTGATGCGGCGCGGGGCGGGCCAGGTGCGCATGCTGTGGCAGCATGACCCAAGCCAGCCGGTTGGCGTATGGGAGAGGATCGAGGCGGATGCGCGCGGGCTATTTGTGCGCGGACGGCTGCTGAGCGATGTGGCGCGCGGCCGCGAGGCGTTGTCGCTGCTGCGCGCCGGCGCCATCGATGGCCTTTCAATCGGCTTCAAGACCATCCGTTCACGGATTGACGATCGCACCGGAGTAAGAATGCTGCTGGAAATTGATCTTTGGGAGATTTCCATCGTGACATTTCCCATGAATGAGGGTGCGCGCGTAGCCAGTGTAAAACAGCAGCATAGTTTTGAAGATCAGGAACTACATGAACTTGCCTTAGCCATCCGGCGGGCAACCAGAGCAATGGCCGTTTAGACTGAACCTTACGGTTCAATCAAAACGGATATTGATCTGAATATTAACTGAGCGAGCAGTTTTATCCGCTGCGCGGATGCTGCTCTTTTGCAATGCAACCATGAGGAACAGATGAGCCAGAACACGAATGAGATACCGGTAACCCGCGAGGTGAAGGCTGAATTCAATAGCTTTCAGAACACTTTTGAGGCTTTCAAGAGCTCTAATGACAGGGCGTTACGCGAGATGGAAAACCGTCTTGGCGGCGCCGACGTCCTTACCAGCGAAAAGCTTGACCGCATCAACCAGGCGCTGGATGAGCACAAGCACCGGATGGATGAGTTCACGCTATCCCGCGCGCGACCGGATTTTTCCGTTGATACGGCGCCGCGATCCGCTTTTGAGCGCGAGCATAAGGCGGGTTTTGATCTGTATATGCGCAAGGGCGTGGAACAGGGATTGCTTGAGCTGGAAAGCAAGGCGCTGTCGGTTGGCGTTAGCGCCGACGGCGGATTTCTGGTGCCGCCGGAAACCGAGCGCCAGATCGACAGATTGCTGTCAGTGGCGTCGCCCATCCGCGCCATCTCCAGTGTGCAGAAGATCAGTGGAAATGTTTACAAGAAGCCGTTTGCAACCACCAGCGCCAGCACCGGCTGGGTAGGAGAAACGGCGGCGCGCCCGCAGACCAACACGCCGACGCTGGTGGAGTTGAGTTTCCCGGCGATGGAAATTTACGCCATGCCATCGGCGACGCAGACCATTCTGGATGACGCGGCAGTGGACACCGACGCATGGCTTGCGGATGAAGTGCAGATTATTTTCGCCGAGCAGGAAAGCCTGGCCTTTGTCAGCGGTGACGGGACCAACAAGCCAAAGGGTTTCCTGGCCTACACCAATGTCGCCAACGCATCATGGACCTGGGGCAATGTGGGCTATCTGGCGACCGGCGTATCGGCCGCTTTCGCCGCCAGCAATCCAAGCGACGTGCTGGTGAACCTTATCTACACATTGAAGCAGGGCTACCGGAGCAATGCGCATTGGGTGTTGAACCGGAATGTGCAGGCCGAAATCCGCAGGTTCAAGGACGCCAACGGGTTATATATGTGGCAGCCGTCCCTGAATGCGGGGCAGCCCGCGTCATTGCTGGGATATCCGGTGACAGAGTCCGAAGACATGCCGAACCTGGCCGCCAACAGCTTTAGCATCGCGTTCGGCGATTTCAAGCGCGGCTATCTGGTTGTCGATCGTCTGGGCATCCGGGTGTTGCGTGATCCGTACACGGCCAAACCCTATGTGCTGTTTTACACCACCAAGCGCGTGGGTGGCGGGGTGCAGAATTTCGAAGCGATCAAGCTGCTGAAATTCGGGGTCTCGTGAGGCAGAGGACACCCCCCTACGCCAAGGCTACGGGGGGCAAGGAGGACAGAGGGGCGGGACGAAAGTTCCGCCCATTTTTTTGAACAGCGGCGGATGAGGAAATAAAAATGGCCTGGGGATCAAAGCAGAGTTTTACCGACCAAACAGCGATCAACAACACGACCGAGGAATTTCTTGCCAGCGTGACGCTCAATCCGCGCGAACTCGCCCATGTGCAGTTGAAAATTGACAATGAACATGCGAGCGCCGTGACGGACAGTCTGGTGGTCAGTGTTTACACCACGCTGGATACGGCGAGTGAGCAATGGGACGTGTTTCCATTCATGCAGTTCACCATCAAGCCCGCCACCATCAATGCGGAATATTTCGCCTTCACGGTGATCGGGGTGCGCAAGTTTCGCATTGGCGGGCTGAGCACTGGCGCCACCAACGCCTACACGATGGGCGGCGCGTACATGCTTGATGGCGTGAGTGCGTAGCAGAAGACAGAAGACAGAAGACAGAAGACAGAAGACAGAAGACAGAAGACAGAAGACAGAAGACAGAAGACAGAAGACAGAAGACAGAAGACAGAAGACAGAAGTCTGG
>CAMTWQ010000096.1:0-30132 GCA_947085465.1 uncultured Alphaproteobacteria bacterium | reverse complement strand
GACGCCGGCCCGCCGCTTCTCGCGTGTCTGCAGGCGCGGCTGAATTTTTATAATCCGCGCGAGAACTGGCTGACGCGGCAATTCACGCTTGAATACAGCATGTGGTTCGATTGGCTGCTGCCCGGATTGCAGGCGCTGGGCCTGCCGATACCATTGGGCGGCACCTCAAACCATTTTCGCGCGCGCATTCTGCGTAAAATCGGCGGTTGGGACAGTTACAATGTGACCGAGGACGCCGATCTTGGAATACGCCTGGCGCGCAAGGGTTATAGCTGCGCAGTGTTGGATTCGACAACCATGGAGGAAGCCAATTGCCGGGCCGGAAACTGGCTGCGTCAGCGTACACGCTGGCAGAAAGGCTATATGCTGACCTGGCTGGTGCATATGCGCGCGCCCCATTTATTATGGCGGCAGTTAGGGCCAAAAGGCTTTTTTGGATTTCAGCTTTTTATCGGCGGTACGGTTGCGCTGGCGCTTGCCATGCCGACCGCGCTAGTGATTTTTATAGTAGGGGTTTGCGTGTGCGGGCCAGCCCTCTGGTTTTCTCTGGTTAATCTGAATGAGATCATTTTTAGCGCGGGGCTGGCCGTAAGCGCGCTTAGCGCCACTGCGGGGGCTGTGAAGCGAAAGCATTATGACCTGCTGCCGGATATTCTGCTTACACCGGCATATTGGGGATTGACTATGGCCGCCTCCGTGCGGGCAGTGTGGCAGTATTTCGATAGCCCATTCACATGGGAAAAAACCCGGCATGGGATCAGTAAAATCAAGGCCCCCACGTTACAGCATTCCTTAGATTGAAAATCATTACTAACGGCAGGAGAATGGCGATGCGGAAGAAGAAGTTTTCAATGTGCTTCTTGAGTATGTTGCTGTTTTCCGGACCAGCAATGACAACGTCATTGCAAGAGTCAGCGATGATCACTGCTGATCTCAGCGGGAGCGATCAAAACATTACAATTGCGGCGCAAAATATAAGCGATAATGGGCCATCCGCCGCTATGGTTGGCAGACATGTTGACGGGATCGGCGCCAGCGGACGCCAGGCCAGCGCGCCCTCAATCAAATCAGAGACTGGATTTGATCCTCTCACGAACCGCTCTGAACTGCTGCTATTTGGCTTCAGGGGACCCGTAGCGCGGGCTGAGCTTTTACTGACATATTTCTACGCTGGAGAAGTGACGGTTAACGGAACCGCATTCAACGAGCGCGGGCTATGGCGCGCTTATGCCGGCGGGCAATTGGTCGGCCATGGGCAATTTATTTCCAACACGCCGGATGGCGCCTATCATCTGACAATCGCCACGGCGATCCCCTTCGACAGCCTGGAAATTCTTGCCGCCCCATATGTGAATGGCGCAGGAGCAGATATGACGCCGGGAACAGTTACTTCTGACTCCAGTGATTTTCTGGTCAAAAGTCTTGTCTACCTGCCCGCAGGTTTAATCATGACGAGCACCATGAATTCAAACTGACAAGCCTTACACAGGCGCGCCAATCGCCACTGACTTGATCATGACATACACCTGCTTGCCCGGTGTGAGCGCCAGTGCTTGCAGGGATTTCACCGTTACACGCGCAAGAACAGGCGCGCCAACATCAATCCTTACTTCCACATAGGGACCATGCGGCGCGCCAATTTCCATCATGCAGCCTGGAAAAATATTCAGCGCGCTGACACCCGCCGGGCGCGTTAGTGACAGGGTAACATCGCGGGCGAGAATGCGCAGCCTGATCTGACTGCCTATGCCTTGCGGCACCTGCGGCACCAAAAGTTCACCGCCTGCAAAAGCAAGGCGTGATAACGCGAACTCCGGCTCATGTGCTGAAACAGTAGCGGTGATGACAGCGCCGGCATCCACTTGCGCCGCGACGCCAGGCAGATCAATACGATTGAAAACTTCCTCGATAGTCCCAGTAACGATGCTGCGACCCTGCTCCATCAACACTAGATAGCGGGCGAGACGCAGGATTTCCTCGACCGAGTGACTGACATACAGAATAGGAATTGCAAACGCGTCGCGCACCTGCTCGATCAGCGCCAACGCTTCCTGTTTGCGCGCTGCATCAAGCGATGTCAGAGGTTCATCCATCAAAAGCAGGCGCGGTTGTGATAATAACGCACGGCCCAGTGCAACTCTCTGGCGTTCTCCACCGGATAAGCCGTGCGGACGGCGCGACAGTAAATGCCCTATGCCAAGCACGTCTGTGACCCGATTAAAGGCGATGCCCCCAGAATTCCGGGCGCCATAGATCAAATTCGCTCGCACACTCAGATGTGGAAACAGCAGGCTGTCCTGAAACACATATCCCATCCGTCTTTGGTATGCCGGCATGTGAATATTGGCGTTGGTGTCACACAACACTGCGCCGTTAAAGACGATACGCCCCTGGATTGGCCGCACTAGCCCGGCGATGAGGTTAATTAAGGTGGTTTTTCCAGCGCCCGATGCGCCGAACACAGCCGTCAGCCCCCGCGCCTCCAGCCGGAAAGCGGCGTTTAGTTCGAAGTCGCCGAAGCGATGGCTGAGTTCAATGTCAAGCACCGGGCATTATTATCTCAAAGCGGTCCATTCTGATATCGCAGCGGGTCACTAATAAGTTGACGAACCGTAGTATATAAACTACATTGATTATTTGATGATGGAACTAAAGCAAACTGACACATTCCGGAAGTGGCGAACGCAGCTCAGGGATGTACGGGCGCGGGTCTTGATCGCATCACGTCTGGACCGCCTCGCCTTTGGTCATGCAGGGGACGTAGAACCAGTAGGGCATGGGATTAGTGAATTGCGCATCCATTATGGCCCCGGATACCGCATCTACTTTCAGAAGCGGAAGAACACGATCATCATCCTTCTGTGCGGCGGCGACAAGAGCACACAGGCGAAAGACATCAAAACTGCCAAGCGACTGGCAGATGAATGGAGTGAATGAAATGGCTGAAAAACTGACTGCCTATGATCCCGCCGAGGATCTGAGTTCTGATGCAGCGATTGCGATCTTTATGGCTGAAGCGTTCAAGACCAATGACGCCGCCTATATCGCGCACGCGCTGGGTGTCGTTGCCCGCGCCACAGGCATGACCCAGATCGCAAGCCAAACCGGGCTATCGCGTGAACAGCTTTACCGCTCGTTCAGCGGCAACGGCAACCCTACCTTGAAAACCACTCTGGCCGTTATGAAGGCGCTGGGCATAGAGTTGACTGCAAAGGTCCCAGCGGCACCCTCATAGGAATTAAAGGGTAGCGTTACCTTTAGCCACCCTTTACCTTTCAGAGCAATACATCTTGGTGGTGGCAAATGGATCAAATCTCAGACTTTAAACCGCTGGAATATGTCACGCTGCCGGACATCGGTAACTTACGATGTTCCGGCCTGATAGTAGTGGTTGGACCAAACTCATCTGGAAAGAGCCAGCTTCTCCAAGATATTTATCAGCGCCTTAGCGGTGAGCCTCGCGCCTTGGTCGTAGCGACAAACATTGGAGTAACCAAACACCCAGAGTTCAGCGAGTTTACTCGATTGTTAGAGTTAGAAGGCTATATGGAGAAGTTTATTGACGAAAATGGAACCGAGATATTGAGACCACGCACAATATTTCTGGGGAGTGGGAAAGCAATAAACCAAATCCAACAGCAGCAGGCGCAAAGCTGGTACAACGCCCACGCACCCACTGCCGAATCCGCTGTACCACGCCGAAGTGAGTACCTCATCCATTTTGGCCAGATGCTCGTTAATGCATTGTTCCTGGGGAATCGCCTTGTATCGCTGAATCAAACGGCCACCATCGACTTTGAGAAACAGCCACCGCAAAATGACTTGCATGCATTGTATCTTGATGACAATGCGAGGAGCCGTCTCAACACCGAGCTACTTGAGTCATTCGGCAAGGCCGTTTGGCCAGATATATCGCGCGGTAACGTTATATGCCTGCGCGTAAGTGACGAAGGCGTATTGCCAACCGCAGATGATCGACATTCATACAAAAAGATGGCTGAGTATCGATCGATTGAATCCGAAGGTGATGGCCTGAAATCGTATGTTTCAACCTGCGTTGCGTTACTTCTTGGCCGGCGCCCCGTTTGCCTAATTGACGAACCAGAGATGTGTCTTCATCCACCGCAGGCCCACAATTTAGGTCGATTCATAGGGAGATATGGCGCATCGTCGAATACAGTAACCCTGGTAGCAACGCATAGCAGCCAAATTTTACGAGGCGTAATTCAAACGGCCAAAGACATCCAAATCGTTCGTCTCACACGCAGTGAAAAGAAGTTCTCCGCGCATCTCGTGCCCGCCGACGTTCTTGCGGATGCCATAGCTAAGCCAACCGTTCGGGCTGAATCCGTCCTCGACGGCATATTTGCCCAATCTGTTATCGTGCTTGAGGCCGATGGGGATCGGCTAGTTTATCAGACCGTTTGGGAAACACTGTCCGCAGATGCTCGTTTAGACGTCCACTTTACGACTGTCGGAGGAACGGGAGGAATCGCAGACACCTGCAAGCTCTATCGCACACTGAAAATTCCTGTCGCTGTTATTGCAGATATGGATGTGGTGTCTGACCCAGGCCGATTGAAACGCATTCTTGAGGTAATGGCCACGCCAGAGGTCGTCAGAAATCTTACAGAACGGGCCAGATCAATTATGGAAGCCATTAAGAAGATTCCGCCCACGATCACGCCGAATGAAGTCAACAGGCACCTCATCGAACTCTCGCCAGGGTCGACGAACTGGGAGGATGAGGCGGACATAAATATGCGCAGAGAGCTCAATCGTATGGCTGAAAAACTGGATCGCATGCGCGGGATCAAGCATGGCGGGACTAAGGCTCTTCCCACCAATATTGGTGAGCCACTACAAAAATTGCTCGTTACGTTGAAGGAGAGCGGGGTATTCCTTGTACCAGTAGGGGAACTTGAAGAGTGGCTTGCTGACGCAAACATTCAGGGATCGAAGAGCAACAAGTGGGCTTGGGCTAATGCAGCAGCACTACACATTCAAACGATAGGTGCAAGTACGGGTGACATCTGGGACTTCGTACGTGAAGTAGGACAGTTCCTCTCTCGGAGATAAAGGGGACGATTCCCTTTTATCAAGGTGTTGGCATGTCTCACCTCATGGCTTTCTCGTCTACGGCCAGCATTTCCGCAATGCTGGCCGCAAATAATATTTACTTACCTCACCGCCTGTTTCGCCTTTAATGCGGGCGAATGTTTGCCATATTCCAGGCGCGCGATGGTGCGGTTATGCACCTCGTCCGGGCCGTCGGCAAGGCGCAACGTGCGCACACCGGCGTAAGCGCGCGCCATGCCGCTATCCGTGGTGACGCCACAGGCGCCATACGCCTGGATGGCGTCATCGATAATCTGCAACGCCATGCGCGGCGCGGCCACCTTGATCATGGCGATTTCAGTGCGCGCAACCTTGTTGCCGGCCTTGTCCATCATGTATGCGGCCTTCATGGTCAACAGGCGGCACATTTCGATATTGGTTCGCGCCTCGCCAATGCGCTGTTCCCATACCGAATGTTCGGCGATGGGTTTTCCAAACGCCTCGCGTGACAACAGACGAACGCACATTTTCTCAAGCGCGCGTTCCGCAACGCCGATGATGCGCATACAGTGATGGATGCGACCTGGCCCCAGGCGACCCTGCGCGATTTCAAAGCCGCGCCCTTCGCCAAGAATAATATTTTCAACAGGTACGCGGACATTCTCGAATTGAATTTCCGCATGGCCGTGCGGGGCGTCGTCATAGCCAAACACCGGCAGATTACGTTTGATCTTCACGCCAGGCGTTCCCGGCTCAACCAGAATTTGCGATTGCTGCGTGTGGCGGCTGCCCTCGGTGCTGGTCTTGCCCATCACGATGAACACTTTGCAGCGCGGATCCATTGCGCCCGATGACCACCATTTGGTGCCGTTGATGACATAATTATTGCCGTCACGGGTGATCCGGGTGCGGATATTGGTGGCGTCGCTTGACGCCACATCTGGTTCGGTCATGCAAAAGACCGAGCGGATTTCACCGGCGAGGAGCGGTTTTAGGAATTTTTCCTTTTGCCAGTCCGATCCGTAGCGCTCGAACACTTCCATGTTGCCTGTATCTGGGGCGGAGCAGTTAAACACCTCCGGCGCCCAGCTTACCCGGCCCATGATTTCGCAAAGCGGCGCATATTCCAGATTAGTCAGGCCCGGGCCATGCCCGCTTTCCGGCAGGAACAGATTCCATAGCCCTTGCGCCTTGGCCTTGGCCTTCAGCTCTTCCATAATCTTTGGCACCTGCCAGCGGTTGGCGCCAAAGGCTATCATTTGATTGTTATAGGCCTCTTCATTTGGATAAATATTGTCATCCATGAATCTTTGCAGTTTTTCCATAAACCCCTTGGTGCGCTCGCTATGCTCGAAATCCATATTTCAGGCCTCCCCCTGTTCTTGATAAATGACGGTAGCGGACTTTAGCGCTTAAGTTGGAAGAAATCACGTAAAAGCCATTGAGCGCGTGATTCATCTATGCCGCCGTAAACCTCTGGGGCATGGTGGCAGGTGGGCTGGCTAAAAAAGCGGGCGCCATGCGCCACGCCGCCGCCTTTTTCGTCGGCCGCCCCATAATATAGCCGCCGGATACGGGCAAAGCTGATCGCCGCCGCGCACATGGCGCAGGGCTCCAACGTCACGTAAAGATCAAGGCCGGTCAGCCGCTGGTTGGCTATCTGCGCCGCTGCCGCTCGGATAACCAGCATTTCCGCGTGTGCGGTCGGGTCATTATCCGCCAAAGTGCGGTTGCCAGCTTTTGCGATGATCGCGCCGGTGGCCGGGTTAACCATCACCGCCCCAACCGGCACTTCGCCCAAGGACGCTGCCGCCTCAGCCTCGGTCAGGGCCAATTGCATGTAATTATTGCTCATGGGCGCAAGATATGCTGCTAAACAACCCCATGAAAGAAAATCCTGAAATAGCCGTATCAGAAGGCCGTACTCGCCTCGCTAGCGCTCCGGCGCAGCGGGTCGCCAAAGTTCTGGCCCGCGCCGGGGTGTGTTCACGGCGCGAGGCCGAACAGATAATCTTGCAGGGCCGGGTCAGCGTTGACGGTGAAATCCTCGCCTCGCCAGCCATCAATGTCACTACGGCGCAGGATATTCGCGTCGATGGCAAGCCCATCCCGCAGGCCGAAATTCCACGACTATGGCGGTATCATAAGCCCAAGGGCCTGGTGACGACAAACCGCGACCCGCAGGGCAGGCCAACCGTGTTTGATAGCCTGCCGCAAGAAATGCCAAGAGCCGTTAGTGTCGGCCGGCTCGATATAAATTCCGAAGGGCTGCTGTTACTGACCAATGATGGGGAGCTTGCCCGCAAACTGGAATTGCCAGCGACCGGCCTGACGCGGCGCTACCGGGTGCGAGTGTTTGGCAAGCCCGAACCCGGCGCCCTGGAGCGCCTGATCCGCGGCGTTAGCGTTGAGGGCGAGCGTTACGGCCCCATCAAGGCGGAACTGGAGCGCCAACAGGGGGACAATTGCTGGCTCAGCATTTCCCTGCGCGAAGGCAAAAACCGCGAGGTGCGCAAAGTGCTGTTACATCTGGGCTTGCAGGTGAACCGGCTGATCCGTGTCGCCTATGGGCCATTTCAATTGGGCGATCTTAAAATTGGTCAGGTGGATGAGCTTCCGCACCGCATCGTGATGGAACAGCTTGGCGTGTTTCAGGACCGCACGGGATGGGCGAAAGCCACGCCGCCCAAAAAACGCGGCGTAAAGAAAAAATGAGGATCATCGGCGGCGGATATCGCGGCCGCGCACTGATTGCGCCCGCTGGCGGCGCGACGCGGCCAACCAGCGACAGGGTGCGTGAAGCGCTGTTCAATATACTTGAGCACGGCATTGAACAGACACGAGAGACGCCATTGCCGCAACGCGCGCGCGTGCTCGATCTGTTTGCGGGCAGCGGCGCACTGGGCTTTGAAGCGCTATCACGCGGCGCATCACGGGTGCTGTTCATCGATAATGCGCCAGGCCCGCGCGCCGCCATCCGGGAAAATATTGAAAATTTACTGGCAGCGGGCGTCACCAAACTGTACCGCCGCGACGCCGCCGCGCTCGGCCCGATGGAAAGCAATTGCGGCGGCCCGTTTGATCTGGTGTTTCTCGATCCGCCCTATCATTGCGGGCTGATTGAGCCCGCATTGAATGGTTTGCGCGAAGGCGGCTGGCTGAACCCGGACGCCGTGCTGGTGATTGAAATGGCCAGTGATGAAACTTTGCCGGATCATCCCGGTTATACGGAACTTGACCGGCGCATCTATGGGGATACGATGCTGGTGTTTTTGCAACGTGATTAGCGCCGCCCGAACAGCCGTTCAATGTCGGCGAGTTTCAACTCTACATATGTCGGCCTGCCATGATTGCATTGGCCGGAATGCGGCGTTGCCTCCATCTCACGCAGCAGCGCATTCATTTCCTCGCTGCTAAGACTGCGTCCGGCGCGCACACTGCCATGACAGGCCATCGAGGCGCACACATCTTCCAGGCGTTCCTTGAGCGTATGGGTTGTGTCCCATTCGCTGATGTCATCGGCCAAATCACGCACCAGGCCCGCCACATCCGTATCGCCAAGTAGCGCTGGAGTTTCACGCACCACCACGGCGCCCGGACCAAACGGCTCCAGCACCAAGCCAAAGGCAGCCAACTCATCCGCCCGCGCTGCAAGCGCCGCCACCGCATCCGCATCCATTTCCACCACTTCTGGCAACAGCAGCATTTGCCCCGGCGCACGACCGGTTTGCGTGTGCTGTTTCATGCGCTCCAGAACAAGCCGTTCATGGGCCGCGTGCTGATCCACAATGACAATGCCATCAAGGGTTTGCGCGATAATATATGTCCCATGTAACTGGCCGCGCGCCGCGCCAAGCGGAAAATCCGTGCTTTGCGCTTGCGGCTCTGGCGCATCAAAGCGCGCCGATGGCTCTGAGAACCC
Organism: uncultured Alphaproteobacteria bacterium; assembly: GCA_947085465.1. GTDB lineage: Bacteria > Pseudomonadota > Alphaproteobacteria > UBA11222 > UBA11222 > CAMTWQ01. The sequence goes on along the minus strand of CAMTWQ010000096.1, from coordinate 21,152 downwards.
GGCAAAATGCCGCCCGGATCCGGCGGGCGCCTGAAACTGCAATGCCGTTTCAATGCTTCCCCATGAAGGCCGCGCATATGGCGGACCGCCCGGCCTAATTGCGCCAAGCGCCGCCATGGATACGGTGCTGGAGGCCCGGTGGCCCGCCTCGCCCAGCGCATGGCGCAACCCGCCAATAATCAGTCCACGGATCATGCTAGCATCGCGGAACCGCACCTCGGCCTTGGCGGGATGCACATTGACATCGACCTGATGCGGATCGATTTGTAAAAATAGCGCCACCGCCGGATGCCGGTCACGGGCGAGAAAATCCTGATAGGCGCCGCGCACCGCGCCGTGCAGCAGTTTATCGCGCACCGGGCGGCCATTGACGAATAGATATTGCATCTGCGCCGTGCCGCGATGATAGGTCGGCAATCCCGCCCGCCCGCTCAGGCGCACCCCGTCGCGTTCAGCCAATATGGCGATGCTGTTATCGCTAAAATCGCGGCCCATGATGGCGCCGAGACGCCCGGCGTCCGCCGCCAGCAGATCGCCCTGCTCTGCGCTAATATCAAGCGCGCGGCGCCCATTGTGCGTCAGGGTAAAGCCGGTTTGCGGATGCGCCATGGCAAGCCGTTTCACCACATCGGTAATGGCGGCTTGTTCGGCCTGTTCACCCTTGAGGAATTTCAGGCGCGCGGGCGTGGCAAAAAACAGCTCGCGCACTTCAACCCTGGCGCCCTGCCCCATGGCCGCCGGTTGCGGCGCGCTGATGACGCCGCCATTCACGCTGATCATCCATGCATGATCGTTGCTGTTAGCCGCACGGCTGGTGATCGTCAGTCGGCTGACAGATCCAATGGAGGGAAGCGCCTCGCCGCGAAACCCCAGGGTGCGGATATTGAACAGGTCTTCATCATCGAGTTTTGAGGTGGCGTGCCGCTCAACGCATAAATTAAGCTCATCCGGCGTCATGCCGCGGCCGTTGTCACTGACCGAGATCAGCTCCCGCCCGCCGCCGGTAATGGCGATATCGATGCAGGAAGCCCCGGCGTCAATGGCGTTCTCCACCAACTCCTTCACCACGCTTGCCGGGCGCTCCACCACCTCGCCCGCTGCGATGCTGTTGATGATTTCCTCCGGCAGACGGCGAAGTTTCATCTGCGCATTTCCTCCAAATATTTTCTGGCCAGCACCTTGCCCGCTTCAACAGCGGGCTGATCAAATGGATCAACGCCTAGCAGGTCTGCGGCGATAATTGTTTCCAGCATGAAATGCATGAACAAGCCGCCGATGGCGCGCTCATTCAGCGCCGGCACATGCAGGCTGCGCACCGGGCGCGTATTGGCGATCAATGTCTCGAGCGTGGCGCGTTGCTCGGCGGCTGCAAGATCACCTATGGTGCGGCCATTGAGGTAGCCGAGTTCAGATTCCCTCGTTGTAATGCGCGGCCCCTTGCCCGCCAATTCCTGCGTCAGCACCGTATAAAATTTATCGCGCGGGCCACCCAGAAAAAGCTGTAATTGGCTATGCTGATCGACCGGGCCAAGCGCCGCCACTGGCGTCGTACCCTTGCCATTTTTTCCCAGGCTTTCGGCCCAAAGCTGCCGGTGCCACATAGCGAACCGTTCCAGCCGGTCGCCATAGGGCATCACTACCTGTATCTGCGCGCCAAGTTTCTGCTGGCAGGCAACACTGAGTGCGGCGCCAACCGCTGGCGGAATGTCTTTTGGGCCAGCGCCAGCCAGCACCGGGGCAAGCGCATCCGCCGCGCCGGCGCGCACTGCTGCGGCGTCAAGCCCAAGGCAGATGGCGGGAACCATGCCGACGGTGCTGAGCACAGAATAGCGGCCGCCCACGCCCTGGGGATGATCCACAATGGGAAAATCATATTGGGCGGCAAGACGGCGCAGCGCCCGATCGCCAGGTTCGGTAATCACGCCAAAATGATTTTTCATGTATTTGCCGCCGCCCGACGCCTCTATGGCGGCGATGGCGGACAGCGCCTGGCTCATGGTCTCGGCGGTGTTGCCGGATTTTGAGATAATCAGAAAGCGGGTGGTGCGTAAATCAAGTTGCGTAAGCGCTGCATACATGGCGTAAGGATCAAGATTATCAAGGAAATGAAATCTTGGTTCGCCCTCGCTTGGCATCCCGATGGGGCGGTATTTATCCACAATATGCGCCAGCGCCTGGGCGCCCAGGCTGGAGCCGCCAGTGCCGAGCAATACAAGATTGGAGCAGTCCTTCAGCAGGTGCGCCGCGAGTTTTTCGCACGCGGTGAGATCATCGCGCGCCTGCGGCAGCCGCAACAGGGGTAAGGAACCATCCGCATATTGCGCCCGAAGGCGCCAAAGTGCGGGCGCGGTATTGGCCAGCACCGCCTCATAGTCCGGCTTTGCCAACCTATCCTTGCCAAAACAGCCGTCAATATTCTGGGTGAATGTCATCCGGGCAGCTTACCCCCATTTAGACGATTCGGGGCCTATTTTGGTGGCGTTTGCTGCTGCGGCTTGCCCACTGAAACCAGCAGCATGGTATCTGGCGCCAGCAGCCGTTTCGCCACCCGATTCACATCATCCAGCGTTATGGCCTGGATCAAATCGTTACGGATATTGAAATAATCAATACCCAGATTTTCCAATTGCCAGCCCAGCAACTGCTCAGAAATTTTGGCGTTGCTATCGAAACGAAGGGGAAACGAGCCGATAAGATAGGTTTTGGCGTTGTCGAGCTCTGCTTGCGTCATGCCTTCATCGCGCAGGCGCGCCAGCTCCAGGCGGACAAGCGATACTGTTTCCGTGGCGCGTTCATTTTGCGTGGCGACGCCGCCAATAAACAAGCCCGCCTGGTCCAATGGCATCAAGTAGCTGTAGACGGAATACGCCAGACCACGCTTTTCGCGAATCTCAATCATAAGGCGTGAATTAAAACCGCCGCCGCCCAGCACGTAGTTCATCACAAAGGCGGGCATAAAATCCGGATCGTTGCGCAACAAACCCGGCATGCCAAACATCATCACCGTTTGCGGAATATCGCGTTCTATGACCTTCACCGCCCCGGCTATGGGCGTCACCGCTTCACTTTCCTGTAGTCGTGGCCTTACAGGCAGGGCGCCAAATGTTGCATCAAGCAAGTTAGCGAGGGTTTTGGCGTCGATATCGCCGGTCACGCCAACCACCAGGCGCTCTCGGCTGAATTGCTTGCCCGTAAAGGCGCGCAAATCCAGCGCACTGATTTGATTGACGCTTTGCGGCTCGCCCTCCACCGGGCGTCCATAAGGGTGTTGAGGAAAAGCCGCCTTGAACCAGGCTTTCGCGGCAACGTCGTCCGGATTTTCCGCCGACTGCTGTATGCCAGCTAAAATCTGCGCCTTGACACGACTGACAGGCTCGGCGTCAAAACGCGGCGCAGTCAATGCCATCCTCAGCAACTTAAACGCCTCGTCACGGTTTTCGGTAAGCGTCTGAAGGCCACCTCGAAATGCATCAAGGTCGGCCTGGAAACCCAGCCGAATCGCCAGTTCCTCCAAGCGCTGCTGAAAGGCGCGGCTATCCAGATCACCAGCGCCTTCATCAATCAAACCGGAGGCGAGGTTGGCCAGCCCTAGCTTGTTCTCTGGATCGAGCTTTGCGCCGCCCCTGAAGGCAAAATCCATAGCTATCAGCGGAATGGTATGCTGTTCAACCAGCCACGCTTCGATGCCACCTGGGCTAATCACCCGCTGAATTTCAACAGCCAGCGCAGGGCGCCCGATCAGCAGGCTTACTGCATAGAAAATTACCGCGACTATATTGCGCATTTTGTTGCTCTTAAGATTTCTTGCCGGGCAGCAGAACGCCCGTCACGGAACGCTCAGGATGGAATACGGCCAGCGCCGCTTTATTGACGCGTTCCGCAGTCACTGCTTCGATTTTATCAGGCCATTCGACAAGTTCGCTTATGCTACGTCCCGCCGCTAGCGTTTCGCCAAAAATCTGCGCCATGGTCTGCTGGCTGTCCTGGGCATACACAGCAGCGGCGATCAGTTGCCGTTTAGCGCGCGTCACCTCATCGGCGGTTACGCCCCCTTTGAGGATTTTTTCCAGCTCGGAATCGATCGCCAGTTCCAATGCCGCAACTGTTTTGCCATCACGCGGGACAGCTTGCAGGGCAAATTCACCATCATCCATGGCGCCGCCCTGAAAGCCAGCCGCAGCCGTTGATGCAACGCCCTGCTCCACGACCAGCGCCTGGTATAGTCGGCTGGCGCCGCCGCCGCCCAGAATCTGTGAAAGCACCTCCAGCGCGTGCGGATCCCCGTCACCGCGCCGGCCATAACTTGGCGCGAGATAGACGCGTTGCCAGCTCGGTTGCGGAACACGGGCGTCAATCATTTCCAGGCGCCGCGCCGCTAATTGCGGCGGTTCTTGCGAACGCATCCGCGCAGGAATGCCGCGCCCCTTTAATGGCCCGTAATATTTTTCCGCCAACGGTCGCAGCTTTTCAGCCGTGATGTCGCCAGCGATAATAAGCAACGCATTGTCCGGCCCATAATGGCGGCGGTAATGATCCAGCGCATCCTGGGTGGTGAGGGTTTCCATTTCGTGCCGCCAGCCAATCACCGGCCGGCCGTATGGATGTGACAGAAATTGGGCAGCGCTCATTTGTTCCTGAAATAACGCGGCTGGATCGTTATCGGTACGGCTGCTGCGTTCCTCCAATATGACGTCGCGCTCCGGCAGCACAACCGCATCCTCAAGCCGTAAATTAGCCATGCGGTCTGCCTCCATTTCCATAACTTGCGGCAGTTTATCAAGGGCGACCCGTTGAAAATACGCCGTAAAATCGTAGGAGGTGAAGGCATTATCGTTGCCGCCAATACTGGCGATAATTTTCGAAAACTGGCCCGGCGGAATTTTTCCCGTTCCCTTGAACATCAGATGTTCGAGAAAATGCGCAATGCCGGATTTGCCCGCTGGCTCGTCCGCCGCGCCAACGCGATACCAAACCATATGTGTGACCACTGGCGCCCGGTGATCCGGTAGCACCACAACCTGCAAACCGTTGGCAAGAGTAAACGTTTCCGGTTGAACCCAGGGCCTCGCCATGACCAAAGCAGGCGTCAGCAGCATCAACAGAAAAACCAATAGCGAGCGCACCAGCCGCAACACTGAACAGCCCACTAAAACAACCCTTCAAGCAACCCTTTCTTACGGGGCTTCTGATGCTTTGTGTCACCCTCATCGGGCTTTTTACCTGACTTGGCGTTTTCCTCAAGCCGGCGTTTTTCATCGGCGGGGTTTACTACCTCACCGGGCAAGGGCGGATCCTGCCAAAACAGAATATCTTCTGTGATGGAATGGCTTTTCTCGATCAGGCTGGCAGTTTCATTATTAACAAGCTGGCGGATTTGCGGGTCGGCTTTTGAGCCGCCACTGACCTCAAGTAAATTTATCTCACCACCGGTATAACCCTGAGCCGTGTCGCTCATTTCACCGGGACGGCCGAACATCGCATATTCAGCCAACGTGCTTGGTAGTTTCTGGTTCGTCCCCGCCGCACCAGGCTGCGGCGGACGAAGCGCATAATCCGGCGGCACAACAAGCGGCGCCTTGGTGACCACTGTAAATTCGTCGGGCGTGACCTTTTGCATGCCAAAGGCGCGCTTGGCGCCCGCGCAGCCACTTAAGCCCAGAGCCATGCATGCGGCTATAAGCAAAAGCGAACGCAACGGAAAGTACTTGTGGGAATAGTTAGATTTCATGTTTTCCTATCCGCTTTACCCGTGCCCGCTGCATCACTGCGGAATGCGCCAATCAAAAGCAACGCCGCGCCAATGCTGATCGCGGCGTCGGCGACATTGAATACATACCAATGATATCCTAAAAAGTGAAAATCTAAAAAATCCGCCACTGCGCCGAAAACAACCCTATCATACAGATTACCTAGCGCGCCGCCAAGCACCGCGCCTAGCGCCAGCGCAACCAGCATCTGCTTCTGGCGCGCCAACCACACGGCCAGAACGCCGCTAATCAGAGCCGTAAAACCTGCAAGGGCCCAGCGGCCCGCCTCGCCCTCAGCTTGCAGCCAGCCATAACTGACGCCGCGATTCCATACCATGGTGAAATCCAAAAACGGCAAAATTACGACGCTTTGATGCGCAGGCAGTTCAAGCACATAGAGAATAACATACTTTGACGCCTGATCCGTGGCGGCAATCATGGCCGCAAGCAAAATACCGAGCCTGGCCGCACGGCTCATTCCGCGATTGCCGCCTCGCAACGCCCGCACAGCGCTGGATGCGCGGCGGAATGGCCGACCTCGGGGAGAATCATCCAGCAGCGCTCGCATTTGGACCCCACCGCCAGGCCATTGATCACCACTATCCCCGGTATGTCGTCCAGGCCAAACCCAGGCCCGGCCGCTGGAGCCGCCATCAGTTTCGCGCCAGATGTAATAGCGATTTCATCCAGATCAATCCCCTGCATGGCGCTTAAGATCGCATCATCTGTGACGTGCACTCGCGGCGCCGCCTCCAGGCTGGCGCCAATGCGTTTCTCGCGCCGCTCCAGTTCCAGCGCGCCGGTGACCACCCGGCGCAATTCACGCACCATCGCCCATTTTTCCGCCAGCGCATCGTCACGCCAGCCGTCCGGGATGTTTGGGAACTGGCGCAAATGCACACTGTTATCCACGCCTGGATAGCGCGACAGCCACACCTCCTCCATGGTGAACGACAGAATGGGCGCCAGCCACGCGGTCAGGCAGGAAAAAATCTGATCCATTACGCTAACACAAGCGCGGCGGCGCAACCCATTTTGTGGATCGCAATACAGGGCGTCTTTTCGGATATCGAAATAGAAAGCGGACAGATCGAGGGCGCAGAAATTAAACACCGCCGTATGCACGCGGGCAAAGTCATAATCGAAATAGGCCTGGCGCACCTGGGCGTCAAGTTCATGCAGACGATGCAGCACCCAGCGCTCCAACTCCGGCATTTGCGCCACCGGCACCGCAACATGCGCATCTAACCCGGCAAGATTTCCCAGCAAAAAACGCAACGTATTACGCAACTTGCGATAGGCGTCCGTATTGGTTTTCAGAACTTCTGCGCCAAAACGTATCTCGTCCGAATAATCCGAACTCGCCGCCCACAGCCGCAAAATTTCCGCGCCGCTCTGTTCGCTCAGCTTGATCGGTGACAGATCATTGCCGAGCGACTTCGACATTTTGCGGCCATCCTCGGCCAGCAGAAAGCCATGCGTCAGCACTCCCTTGTAAGGCGCAACCCCGCGTGTGCCGCAGCTTTCCAGCAGCGACGAGTGAAACCAGCCGCGATGCTGATCCGTACCCTCAAGATACAGATCGGCGGGCGAACGAAGATCCGGACGGTTTTCCAGCACAAAGGCGTGCGTCGATCCGCTGTCAAACCACACGTCAAGAATATCGCGCACCATCTCGTAATCTTCGGCGCGGTATTCAGAGGCCAGAAAATATTCAGCGGGCTGCGTGAACCACACATCACAGCCATCGGCTTCCACCGCTTTCACGATACGCGCATTCACCGCTTCATCGCGCAGCAGGGCGCCAGTTTGCTTGTGCACAAAACAGGTCAACGGCACGCCCCAGGCGCGCTGGCGCGATAGAACCCAATCCGGGCGGTTTTCGATCATGGAGCGGATGCGCGCCCTGCCAGACGGCGGCACCCATTGCACTTGCTCAATGGCGGCCAGCGCCTTTTTGCGCAGATCGTTCGCCGTCATCGAAATAAACCATTGCGGCGTGTTGCGCAAAATCAGCGGCGCTTTCGAACGCCACGAATGCGGATATTGATGGGTCAGCTTGCCCTGCGCCAGCAAACGGCCCGCATCCTTTAACGCCGCCATTACCGCTGTGTCCGCATCTCCCGGTTTGCCGTCGGGTTTCAGCACGCGCTTGCCCGCGAACAGCGGCACATTGGGCAGATAGACGCCCGCCGCATCTAGCATAAACGGCGCCTCAATATTGTGCCTTACGCCCAGTTCAAAATCATCCGCACCATGGCTGGGCGCGATATGCACAAAGCCGGTGCCCGTATCATCAGTGACGAAATCGGCGGGATATAGGCATGAACCATGCGTAAACCCATGATCCGCCAGCGGATGATGACAGACAATCTGCGCGAGCGTTTCCGCCGGCACATCCCGCAGGCGCGTCCATTCTTCAATTTTCGCATCGGCCTTGACCTGCCCGGCCAGCGCATCAGCCAAAATCAGTTTTTCACCGCCAGCGATCTGATACAGCCCATAGGCGATGCGCTGCGAAAAGGCGATGGCGCGGTTGGCGGGAATCGTCCATGGCGTTGTGGTCCAGATGACGACGCTAGTATCATCCAGCAAATCATTGTTTTGCATTATGGCGCCATCACGGCCCACGGCAAATACAGGAAACTTCACCCAGATGGTGTTCGACACATGGTCGTGATATTCCACCTCGGCCTCGGCAAGTGCGGTTTTTTCCACCACCGACCACAGCACCGGTTTGGAGCCGCGATACAGCCCGCCATTCATGACGAATTTGAGAAACTCACGCACGATCTGCGCCTCGGCGCCGTAGGCCATGGTGGAATAGGGATGCTCCCAATCGCCGAGTACGCCAAGCCGCTTGAATTCTTCGCGTTGAATGTCAATCCAGCCTGCCGCGAACTCACGGCATTCCTTGCGGAACTCGACCAGGGGAACTTCGTCCTTGTTCTTGCCGGCCTTGCGATATTTCTCCTCGATCATCCATTCGATGGGCAGGCCGTGACAATCCCAGCCCGGCACGTAGATGGCGTCAAAGCCCATCATCTGGCGGGAGCGGTTGATGATGTCCTTGAGAATTTTGTTCAGCGCATGGCCCATATGCAGATGGCCGTTCGCATAGGGTGGCCCGTCATGCAGGATAAATAAAGGGCGGCCTTTCGCATCGGCGCGTAAACGCCCATGCAGATCCATCGCCGCCCAGCGCTTCAGCAGCTCAGGCTCTAATGTGGTTCCAAGTGACGCGCGCATTGGAAAATCAGTACGCGGTAATAAGATCGTATCTTTATAGGATGGCCGGTTTTCGTTCTTGATGTCAGGCATGGACGTTGCTTTTATTCCTGGGTGCGCGCTGATAAAATGTAAGCCCGGCGCTCTGGGGCAGGCTGGAGATGCAGGCCATGAATGCGGGCTGGGCTCGCGGCGCGGGCCTGTCCCACAGACACACACTGAGCCTGACGCTAAGTACAGAAGACCTATTCACGAGTACGATAAAGCACGGATATGGTGAGGAAAGCAACCGCCCGGTCGAGAAAATGCTAAGCCTCCATGATGGGAACGCACAGCTATCCTACAGCGACCGGGCGCCGCGATTCGATCCCTTTCACGCCGGGGAAAATGCGCGCCATGAGCTATCCCCGACCAGCGCAGGCGGCAGGGGCCAGCCCTGAACTGCAAGAACGCGTTAAACCATAAAAACCTGGGCGGCGTGACAAGCAGCCCTGCTCAGGGTACAAAGCTGGCGCAGTTGCCAGGTGGGCCAGAATCGAAAGTGGAAGGTTTTCTATTTGGTTGAATATATCTGGTTTTCTGCTTGACTGCGTTTTCTGGCGGAAAAATGCAACCGCGCGCCAGAAAGCACATTAAGGAGACGCTATGCCGGCTTTGATCCTGGTGCTCAACGGCCCGAACCTGAACCTGCTCGGCGCGCGTGAGCCGGAAATCTATGGGTCTGACACGCTTGATGACATTCACGCCATGATGAGCGCGGCCGCCGCTGCGCGCGGATGGTTGGTGGATTTTCGTCAATCCAATAGTGAGGCGGTATTAATCGATTGGATCCAGGAGGCGCGCGGAAAAGCCGATGCGATCATTATCAACGCGGGCGGTTATTCGCACACCTCAATCGCTATCCTGGATGCGTTGCGCGCAGCAGATACGCCCATTGTCGAGGTGCATCTGTCCAACCTGTTTCAGCGCGAGGCGTTCCGGCGTCATTCCTATATAACGCCAGCCGCCAAGGGGTTGATTTGCGGTTTTGGCGCACGTGGCTATGTGCTGGCGCTTGACGCGCTTGCCGGTATACTAAACTGAGCAACATTCAGCGGAAAACAGAATGAGCGATGACAAGATCGACCGCGGCATGATCCGCGCCCTGGCGGCGCTACTTGACGAAACCAAACTGACAGAAATCGAAATCGAGCATAAAGGCTTGCGCGTGCGTGTCGCGCGCCAGCCTGGGCCAGCGGCCGTCAATTACGCGGCGCCCCAGCAGCCGGTTCTTGCGCACTCACCAGGAACATCCGCCGCAAGTGACGCCGCAGCGCATCCCGGGGCGCTTAGCTCCCCCATGGTGGGCACCCTCTATCTGTCGCCCGAACCTGGCGCTGCGCCGTTCATTTCGGTTGGCGATTTGGTCGAGACAGGCCAGACGATGTTTATCATAGAGGCCATGAAGACCATGAACCCGATCGCCGCCCACAAAAGCGGAAAAGTAACCCGAATTTTAGTCAGCGATGGACATCCAGTGGAATTTGGCGAACCCTTGGCGATCATTGAATAGCTGCATACAGCGGAACAGCGTATGATCAAAAAACTGCTGATAGCGAACCGGGGCGAGATCGCCCTGCGCATTCACCGCGCATGCAAGGAAATGGGTATTGCGACGGTAGCAGTGCATTCGACTGCCGATTCCGACGCCATGCATGTGCGGCTCGCTGATGAGAGCGTTTGCATCGGCCCGCCTGCGGCCGCAAAATCTTATCTTAATATTCCAGCGATCGTGACCGCGTGTGAGATCACCGGTGCTGACGCTGTTCATCCCGGATACGGTTTTTTATCGGAGAATGCGCGTTTTGCCGAAATTCTGGAAGCGCACAACATCGTCTTTGTCGGCCCGCGTGTCGAACATATACGCACCATGGGAGACAAGATCGCCGCCAAGCAAACCATGATCAAAGCCGGCGTGCCCGTCGTGCCGGGCTCAAAAGGCGCGGTAACTGATAGTGACGCCGCGCAAATTGCCGAACAACTTGGCTATCCGGTATTATGCAAAGCTGCGGCGGGCGGCGGTGGGCGCGGCATGAAAGTGGCGCAAACGCCTGACATGCTGGCAGAGGCGCTATCCTCGGCGCGCGCGGAGGCAAGGGCGGCGTTCGGAGACGACGCCATGTATCTGGAAAAATACCTCACGCACCCCCGCCATATTGAAATTCAGATCATGGCGGATGCATACGGCGCCGCCGTACACCTCGGTGAGCGGGATTGTTCGCTGCAACGCCGGCACCAGAAAATTCTCGAAGAATCTCCTTCCCCTATTCTTGATGACGCCGCCCGGCGCGAAATCGGCGCCATTGTCACCCGCGCCATGCAGGGAATTGGCTATTTGGGCGCCGGCACGATTGAATTTTTATATGAACAGGGGAAATTTTATTTTATCGAAATGAATACCCGCTTGCAGGTTGAGCATCCGGTCACCGAAATGGTCACAGGAATCGATCTGGTGCGTGAGCAAATCCGCATCGCCAGCGGGCTGCCGCTTAGCTTCACTCAACAAGAGGTGAAGTTCACTGGTCACGCCATTGAATGCCGGATCAACGCCGAAAATTCCCGCACGTTCTTGCCCTGCCCCGGCCTGATTAAGGGCTTTCACGCCCCGGGCGGGCTTGGCGTTCGCGTAGATTCAGCCGCCTATGCGGGCTACCACATACCACCCTATTATGACAGCATGATCGGCAAGCTTATCGTGCATGGCCGCGACCGCCTGGAATGCATCATGCGCCTAAAACGCGCTTTGCATGAGTTTGTCGTCGATGGCGTTGACACAACCATCGAACTGCATCTCGCTTTGCTGGACGAACTGGATTTCATCAATGGTAAGTATGATATTCACTGGCTTGAAAAATATCTCGCCAACACGCCATAAGCGCTCCGCGTGAGTGAGCTGACGCCTGATATGCTATTGCGCGCCTATGCGTTTGGCGCGTTTCCGATGGCGGAAAGCCGTGAAGACCCTGAGTTGTTTTGGCTCGATCCGGACAGGCGCGGAATAATTCCGCTCAACGCCGTTCATGTGCCGCACCGGCTGGCGCGAACCATCCGCAGCGGGAAATTTGACGTGCGCATCGACACTGCATTCGATGCGGTTATCCGCGCCTGCGCGGCGCCCCGGCCAGGACGCGAGGACACTTGGATCAATGAACGGATTTTAGAACTTTACGGGGCGCTGTTCGAACTCGGTCATTGCCACAGCATAGAGTGCTGGCGTGACGGCGAGCTCGCGGGCGGCGTTTATGGCGTAAGACTGGGAAGCGCATTTTTTGGCGAAAGCATGTTTTCGCGCATTCGCGACGCCAGCAAAGTGGCGCTGATCCATCTTGCAGCCCGGCTGCGCGCCGGCGGTTTTCGCCTGTTTGATACGCAGTTTCTTACCCCGCATCTCGCCCAGTTCGGCGCGCTTGAAATTTCCCGCGCGCACTATCAGCGCATACTGGCCAAGGCTATCCGTGAGGACTGCGATTTCTACTCAATGCCATTGGACGCGCCGGGGGCCGAGGTGCTGCAATCAATCACAGAGATATCATAGATCGGATGCTCAAGCGCAGAAAGAGCCGGACTTGAAGCGAACATCCAGCCTGAAAACACCACATGCCCGTGCTCGGGCATGGTGCTCACTACTTGCGGCAATTGTTTCAAATAAGCTGGGCCAAGATCATTTATTTCCAAAAAAGCGCTCGTTTCAGGGATTTCTTCGGCCGGCCGCTTATGACAATTGCGCGCAATAATACGCAACGCGCCAAACCGTACCGGCTGATCAATTGCCGCTTCAAAGGTGGAAACACGGGCGGTGATTTTATTCAGACCCTTCAGGGTCACGGTTTTTGCCATCCGCTGCGCCTCGGTTTCGGCCTGTGGCGGCGATGGCGGCGGCAGCGAAAAATCAAGCGGCGGGGTCATTCCCGCAGGGGGCGGAGTTTTTGGTTTGGGGGGAATCAATTTGAAATCCATCCTATTGTCCGGCACGTCCGGCATTTCAGGGGGCAGCTCATATACAGGCGCATCATCTGGCGCTGGCGGCGGCGCGCTCGCCTGCCCAAGCTCCTCTTCGAGGCTTGGTATTTCTAGTGTTGGCTCTTCAAAGGGAGCATTGCCTTCCTGCGCCAGGCAAGCCAAAGGGGCCAATAAGAACAACGCCGTGATCACTAGGGCCTTACGCATCCCCATTATGACCATCCGGCCCCTAGAGCCTTTCCCGGTCAGGTTGAAGCAACCTGACCGGATAAGAAAGGCTCTAATTGAATGCGTTAGACCATTTTTATCCTGATCGGATTGATTCAATCCGATCAGGAAATGGTCTAAAACGGGAACACCGACGGTGTTCATTTTTTTTCTTCTGGCTTGCCTGTGGCTGAAAATACTGCCTGACCTATAAGGCTCATCAGGTCAATCGAGCCTTGCGTGAACCTAACCTCGCCACCGGGCTTCAATAGATCCGGACTGCCGCCGGCTTCCAGGGACATATATGTATCGCCAAGCAGGCCTTCGCTTGTGATCTTGGCCGAAGAATCATCTGGCAGTTCCAGTTTGGGATCAAGGTCTATTTCAACCACGGCCTGATAAGTGACGGGATCGAGGCGCTGGTTAACTACGGCGCCAACCTTGATGCCCGACATGCGAACGTCACTGCCGACACCCAATCCGTCAACGCGATCGAATTTGGCGTAAACGGGAAAGCCCCCATTGCCCGCAACCGTTGTTGATTGATAGCCAAATGTCAAAAACATCGCCGCCACGGCTAACACGGCGGCGCCGATTAACGTTTCAACCAGATTCCCGCCCATAGCCGTGCTTTCGTTGTTATATCTTCAGTTAGTATTTCAAGCGTCAGGAGACCAAGCCTCATAATCACCGGTCGCCTTAGGCCGCTTCGCTGCGTTCAGTATGCTGCCACGAGGCCGGTATGCGTTGGGCGTGCCGGTTTGATTCGCCTGATGCGGCAGCTCATAACGCTTTTTGTATCTCGTTTCCTCATCTGGCAGCGCATCGACCGTGTGATGCAGCCATCCATGCCATTCCGGGGGTATCCGGGAGGCCTCCACAGCCCCGTTATAAATCACCCAGCGCCGGTCCCGGTGGCGTTCGCGGTAATATATATTCCCCTGAGAATCGACGCCCACTCGCACCCCCTTTCGCCATGTCCACAGGCGTGTGCCAGCCGTCTGTCCATCCCACCAAGTGAATATCTGTTTGATCAGACTCATCCGATCACCTCTTTTTCCACCGCGCCGGACGGCGCAAAACCCGCGCGAATATGGCATTCGCCGCCTGCATCGTCCAGCCCCCCGGCCCGTGAGAAATATAATGCGATCACGGAAATTTTTTTAATGACGCTCCGCACTGTGCAGCGTCACTTTAAATGATAACATTAACTTATTGATTTAATTAAATTTATTTTACTATATAAATTTAATCCCCGAATTGCACACCCCCCCATATGTTGTGGACATAAAAGGTGCGCCCGCAAATTCTTGTTGCAACCGACACAACAGCGTCTAGACTTAGTGGTCTTAAAGGGGTGGGGCACTATATGTTGGAATTAATATCCAGCGTACTCCCAGATGGACACACTAACAACAATAGCCTTGCAGAGCGGTGAGAGTATGCGCGTTACCCGGCACTTTACGGTTGAAGGCAAGTCGCCTTACGATTTGATCGAATTCCGGACGACCAATAGCGAAATCCGTAACCCTGACGGATCCATTGTGTTCAAACTTGAGGGAATGCGCGCGCCTGCTGCGTGGAGTCAGGTCGCCTGCGATGTTCTGGCGCAGAAATATTTCCGCAAGGCCGGCGTGCCAGCCCAATTAAAGCCTGTACCTGAATCATCTATCCCAGCTTGGCTTTGGCGTCATACAGCAGATGAGGACGCAATGTCCTCGGCTATGCCCAGTAAACATTATGGCCCGGAAACGGACGCCACCCAGGTGTTTGATCGCCTGGCCGGCGCTTGGACCTATTGGGGCTGGAAAGGCGGCTATTTCGATTCTGAAATGGATGCGTGCGCCTTTTTCGATGAGATTCGTTTCATGCTTGCAAAGCAGATGTGCGCGCCAAACAGCCCGCAATGGTTCAATACTGGACTGCACTGGGCGTACGGTATTGATGGGCCGGCGCAGGGCCACTATTTTACGGATCACGTTACGGGAAAAGTCCAAGCTTCCGCCAGTTCCTACGAACGGCCGCAGCCGCACGCCTGTTTCATTCAGGGCATCAATGACGATCTGGTGAACGAAGGTGGCATCATGGACCTATGGGTGCGCGAAGCGCGCCTGTTCAAGTATGGATCCGGAACCGGAACGAACTTTTCGGCCCTGCGTGGCGAAAACGAATCCTTATCCGGTGGCGGCAAGTCCTCCGGCCTCATGAGTTTCCTGCGAATAGGAGATCGGGCAGCGGGCGCCATCAAATCTGGTGGCACGACGCGCCGGGCAGCCAAAATGGTCATAGTGGATGCCGATCATCCTGACATTGAAGCCTTCATCGACTGGAAAATGATTGAGGAACAAAAGGTTGCGGCGCTGGTTTCCGGCTCCAAGCTGTTGTCAAAACACCTCAATGCCATTCTACGCGCCTGCATTAACTGCGAAGGCGATGGCGACGATTGCTTCAACCCAAAAAAGAACCCGGCGCTGCGCCGCGAAATTCGCAATGCGCGGGCAGTAATGGCGCCGGAAAACTATATTCAACGCGCTATTCAATTCGCGCGCCAGGGATACAAACATATTGAATTTCCCGTGTATGACACGGATTGGGATTCAGATGCCTATCTGACGGTTTCGGGGCAAAACTCAAATAATTCCATCCGCGTCACGGATGAATTTCTGCGCGCGGTCGAAGCAGATGACGCGTGGCCGCTGCTGCGCCGCACGGATGGCGTCATCTCTAAGACCTTGCCGGCGCGGGAGCTATGGCACAGGATTGGTGAGGCCGCATGGGCGTCGGCGGACCCCGGCCTGCAATTCCATACGACCATCAATGATTGGCACACCTGCCCCAAGAGCGGGCCAATCCGCGCTAGCAATCCCTGCTCGGAATATATGTTCCTCGACGATACGGCGTGTAACCTCGCCTCAATCAATCTGATGCAGTTCCAGCGCGAAAACGCCGCATTTGATATTCCCGGTTTTTCCCATGCCGTAAGCCTGTGGACGATGGTGCTGGAAATTTCCGTGATGATGGCGCAGTTCCCATCCAAGCGGATCGCCGAACTGTCTTACGCCTATCGTACGCTGGGGCTTGGATTTGCCAATCTTGGGGGCCTATTGATGGGCTCGGGGCTGGCCTATGACAGCGCCGAGGGGCGGGCTATCGCTGGGGCCATTTCGGCGCTGATGACGGGCGTTGCCTATGAGACTTCTGCACAAATGGCCGGCGAGCTTGGTGCCTTCCCCGGTTATGCCGCCAACGCTGGGTCAATGTTGCGGGTGATGCGCAATCACCGCCGTGCTGCGCATGGCGCAGACTATGGCTATGAGGCCTTAAGCACCCGGCCCGTGCCGCTTGACATCAACAATTGCCCCAGCAAGGCGCTTGCCGCCGCCGCCATGCGCGCCTGGGACCGCGCAGTTACGCTTGGAGAGAAGCATGGCTATCGCAATGCGCAGGCAAGCGTGATTGCGCCCACCGGCACCATCGGTCTGGTGATGGATTGCGACACCACGGGGATTGAGCCGGATTTTGCCCTGGTGAAATTCAAAAAACTCGCTGGCGGCGGGTACTTCAAGATTATCAATCGCACGGTGCCCCAGGCGCTGCGCGTGCTTGGCTATGGCGAAACCGAAATCAGCAGCATCATCAATTTTGCGGTAGGCCGGGGCACACTTACCAACGCGCCTGGCGTTAGCCTCGAAGTTTTAGGCAAGCTGGGATTCAAAGAGCAGCAATTGGCGGCGGTGGAAGCCGGGCTTGCATCCGCCTTTGATATTAAATTCGCTTTCAATAAATGGAGTTTGGGTGAGGAATTCTGCACTCAAGTTCTCGGCTTTACGGCAGACCAGCTGGATGACATCAGTTTCGACATGCTGAGCGAACTGGGTTTTTCCAAAGCCGATATCGATATGGCCAATTTATATTGCTGCGGGGCGATGACGCTGGAGGGCGCACCGCATTTGCAAGATGAACATTTACCGGTTTTCGATTGCGCCAATCCATGCGGCCGCACCGGAAAGCGTTATCTGAGCGTTGATAGTCATATTGAGATGATGGCCGCCTGTCAGCCATTTATTTCTGGCGCCATCTCTAAAACAGTCAACATGCCGAACAGCGCCTCCATCGAAGATTGCATCAGCGCCTACGCCAAAAGCTGGCGCCTGGGCATCAAGGCGAATGCGCTGTACCGCGACGGCTCCAAACTGAGCCAGCCACTGAATGCGCAAATCCTTGATGCGGACATTGATGAGGCGCACGAAACGGAAGCAGCGGCTGAATCAATCGCCGCAACCGCACGCGTGCAAGCTGTTGCTGAACGGCTTGCCGCGAAAACCATTGAAATGGAAATGCGCGGCTCGCGCCGGAGGTTGCCGCACCGGCGTAAAGGCTATACGCAAAAGGCCGTGGTTGGCGGGCATAAGGTCTATCTTCATACCGGCGAATATGAAGACGGCAGCCTGGGCGAGATTTTCATCGACATGCACAAAGAAGGCGCCGCATTCCGCAGCCTGATGAACAATTACGCGATCGCCATCTCGATTGGCCTGCAATATGGCGTGCCGCTGGAGGAATTCGTCGACGCCTTTATTTTTACCCGGTTTGAACCGGCGGGTATTGTAACCGGCAATGACACGATCAAAAGCTCCACATCAATTGTTGACTATGTGTTCCGCGAACTTGCGATTTCATATCTGGGACGCAATGATCTGGCGCATGTCGAACCAAGCGAGTACCGCTTTGACGCACTTGGCAATGGCGGCGATCAGGCTGGCCATCAAACCGCGCGCAATGTGGCGAGTACGGGCTTTGTGCGCAACCGTCTGGTGCTGCTCGCAGGCGGCACCAGCGAGCGCGCCGAGATACGCGCTGTTGCGGCGGAAGACCAATTGGAAATCAGAGCTGAATTGCGGGTTGGCGCCAAGCGCGCCGCCGGGGGTAGTGAAACATATCAGCTTGCCGCCGCCAGCATGTTTTCAGTGGGTGATTCAGACGTAAAAACCGGTCGCGTCATTGAAGCGAAAATCAAGGGTTATGAGGGAGAGAGTTGCGGGGAATGCGGCAATTTCACCCTGGTGCGTAACGGCACCTGCATGAAGTGCAACACGTGTGGAGCGACCAGTGGCTGCTCCTGAAGGAAATTGAATTTGCCCGGTGGAAATGCCGGGCAGGGCCATCGTCAGTTTGTTGCGTTGCGTACCTCCGAATAGTCATCATCGGAGTCTTCCCTGCTGAAAACTGGGGCCGCTCAAAAGAGCGGCCTCCTCTTTGTTTAACGTATATTAACTGTTTATCGCCGATGCTGGCGTATGCGGCAGATCGAGCACGAAAACTCTCGGCTACAGGTATATATTGCGCGGGATGAAGAATCCTGCCGCCGCATCTACCAATTCCGCTACCGGGTCCGGATCGAAGCGCTTGCCGGTGAGTCAGCGCAAGCGGATCATAAAGCCAAAACCCTCAGCGATCCGCTCGACCGCTCAGCCTTCCATATATATGCCGCTATCGGTTCGGCTGCAGGTGAAATCGCCGCATCCGTAAGGCTGAGCGCAGGCATGGCGGATAAGGCGCTTGCCGCATTGACAAGCCAAGAAGGATTTGGCGCGTTTCAGGAATTCGGCATTGGCGCGATTTCCATGAGCAGCCAGCTTTTTATCGGCCCTGAATGGCAAAATAGCATGGCCGCCTCGCTGGCCATGTGCGCCGTCTATAAATTAGCGCGCAGATCCGGCAGCCGTTTCGATTTTAGCCATTGTGCGCCAAGCCTGGTGTCCTTGTATCAACGGCTGGGTTACCGCCGGTTCCGCGATAATTACATGGATGATGAGCTAGGCTATCAGGTGCCGCTGGTGCTGGTGACGGAAGATTATCCCTATCTTACCCGTGTGCATTCGCCGCTGATGAATATTGCCCGTGAGATGACCAACCCGCCTGATACCGGGGCATGGTTTACACGGAACTTTCCGGATTACGCCCAGGCGCCGGTTGAATCGGCGATGGCGGATGATGAGTTCTGGCGCTATCTCGCGCGCAAACTGAACCAAACGCCAAATGCCGGCATCCCACTGCTCGAAGGCCTGAGCTATACACAGGCCATGGCGTTCATCCGGGCCGGCTCAGTACTGAATTGCAAGGCAGGCAGCCCGATCGTCAAGGCAGGCCAGATGGGGCGCGAAATGTTTGTAATCCTATCCGGTTCGGTGCGCGTGCATGCTGGCCAAGATAAAGCGGAGATCGCCACGCTGAAGCGGGGAAACATTTTTGGCGAGCTCGCCTACTTATCGGAAGCGCCGCGCACCGCCGATGTGGTTGCGAGCGAAGACTCAGAGTTACTGGTGCTTAGCCAGGAAATCGTGCAGAAAATTATGGATAAAATGCCGGTCATCGCCGCCAGAGTGCTTTTTAACTTGTCACTCATTTTGTGCGCGCGCTTAAGCCAATCGACCAGAGATCTGGTGACCGCAACATCGATGCCGCATAACGCGAACGATACGCCGATTGCCGCTCCGCCACTGCAAAAACAAGCAAAGGGAAACTAACAACCTGCTAGAGCAATTTTCTTTATTAAGTTCGCGCCTCATGGCTCGAACTTAATGCAGATTGCTCTAGTTTTATTTTTTTGCAACGGCGGGTGGCATCGCCACGCGAATATGCAGCTCGCGCAACTGTTCCGCCGAAACTGGCGCAGGCGCCAGCATCAGCAAATCCTGCGCCTGCTGATTCATCGGAAACAAGATCACCTCGCGGATGTTCGGCTCGTCCGCCAGCAGCATGACAATCCGGTCAACGCCGGGGGCAATGCCGCCATGCGGCGGCGCACCATATTTGAACGCAGAGATCATGCCGCCGAAACGGGTGTCCACGGTTTGCCTGTCATAACCCGCAATTTCAAATGCCTTATACATGATGTCAGGGCGGTGATTGCGGATGGCGCCTGATGACAGCTCGGTGCCATTGCAAACAATGTCATACTGATAGGCTAAAATACTCATTGGGTCAGCAGCGCTCAGCGCCTCTAGCCCGCCCTGTGGCATGGAAAACGGATTATGCCCAAAGTCGATCTTGCCAGTTACCGGATCCTGCTCATACATCGGAAAATCGACGATCCAGCAAAACCGGAATATATCGCGCTCGCATAATTCCAGTTGTTCGCCAATGCGCAAACGCGCAGCGCCCGCAAGCGCCGCCGCCGCCTGTGGCCTGTCACAGGCGAAAAACAGCGCGTCGCCCGGCTTGACCTTGGCCCTGGCGGCCATTTGCGCCAGGATGTCTGAGGGAATAAATTTTGCGATGGGGCCACGCCCAACCAGCGCGCCATCGTCCGTATCGAAAATCACATAGCCAAGACCCGGCGCGCCCATCTCTGTCCGCGCCCATTCATTCAGCTTATCAAAAAAGCTGCGCGGCTGCGCCATGGCGCCAGGGGCTGGAATGGCGCGCACCACACCGCCGGCGGAAATTGGTTTTTTGAAGGCGTTAAACGTCACCGCATCCATCGCAAAAAACTCCGTCAGATCGCATAGGACGAGCGGATTGCGCAGATCGGGTTTATCGCTGCCGTATTTCAGCATCGCCTCTGAGTAGGCAATGCGCGGGAACGGCATCGGCGGCACGCCCCTGCCTAACGCAAACTCCTCGAACACCCCATGCAGCACCGGCTCGACGGCGGCAAACACATCTTCTTGTGTCACAAACGACATTTCTATATCGAGTTGATAAAACTCGCCCGGCGAGCGGTCGGCGCGCGCATCCTCATCGCGGAAACACGGCGCGATCTGAAAATAGCGATCAAATCCCGCCACCATGATCAACTGCTTGAATTGCTGCGGCGCCTGGGGAAGCGCGTAAAACTGCCCGGGATGAATCCGGCTCGCCAAATACTGTCAGCGGCAATACCACAGATCGGAAGAGCACACGACTGAACTCCAGTCACACATGTTCTCATCGCGGATCCCCGCTTCCGCTTGAGACGGCGGGGGGGGG
>CAMTWQ010000095.1:0-27871 GCA_947085465.1 uncultured Alphaproteobacteria bacterium | reverse complement strand
CGCGCGCAGGCCGTGGAGCCGCCGGTCCCGGTAGTCCTCAAAATGCTCCGGCTTGAGATTGACTGCGGCGTAAGAGCACAGCGCCCGCTCGTCACGCAGGAAGCGCTTCAGCCGAGCTGCCTCCGCCAAGCGCGAATCAGCGCTTGGGCGATGGGCCGTCACGTCGGTCAAATAGTGCTCGATCAAATCTCGTAGGGTGGTCTCGCGGCCCAAAGACTGATCGACAAACAAGCCACGATCCATGGCGTGCTCGCTCTTTCGCGCCCAAGCTTCGGCGTCTTTTTTTGTGCGGAAGGTTGCGTTCTGATTGGGCCAGCCCCGGCGGCGGATTTGTACCTGCCACTGATAGGGGCCTTTCTCGCGGATCGTAGCCATTGGCGCGCTCTCCAGTTTGGAGTGTGCCAAGTTTGTGCCAAGAAAGACTCTTGGCTTTCCTCGCGGAAACCTCGTCTGGCTAACGTGCTCATTTCTCGAAAGGAAATGGCGCACCCGACAGGATTCGAACCTGTGACCTCTGCCTTCGGAGGGCAGCGCTCTATCCAGCTGAGCTACGGGTGCATCGGCGCTAACCAGACCAATATCGCGGTCTAAGGGTGGCGGATGTGAATTGCCGGAATAGTCAGATGCTTTAATAGACTAAGGGCAGGCTGCGGGCAACGCCGTATATCTAGAGCATTTTCAGCCTTCACGGAGTCCCGTGACTCCGTGAAGGCGCCAAGAAATGCGGTTGAATAAAAGCCAGAGCGTTTTGACCAGGGCGTTTTAAAATAGGCTGAAAATGCCCTAGTTTTATATCTGGCCGCGTTTCTGGCCGGAAAACCCGGTCCGGGTTTTCCTAAAAACGCTCTGGGGCTGATTTGATATGGCATAAAGCTATACGCCCTGCATACCGGGAGCGTGAGAGCATTGATGGGGCAAGTGAACTCAGAAAGACACAAAAGCAGGTGGCGTAACATGGCGTTGAATGGCCTGCTGACGTTGGCTAGCTTGGGGCTGTTTATACTGCTAGCGGAATTGTTGCTGTTCCGGTTTGTGCTGCAACCCGGCGACGCGCCGCAAAATTCATTTAGTGAGGGCCTGCTGCGTTACGCGCCAAATCAGCAGGGTACTTGGCGAGTTGGTGACGATGTCGCTGCTGCTTACCGCATTAACGCGCAGGGGTGGAATTCCGGGCACGAATCCTATGCTTTGAAAAAATCCGAAAACGTACGGCGCATTGCTATCATTGGCGATTCATACGTCGAGGCGCTGCAAGTTCCCTACGCTCAGAGTTTGGCCGAACAGCTTGAACGAAGCGGCAATGGGCGCGATCAGGTTTACCGCTTTGGAATCAGTGGCGCGCCGCTGAGCCATTATCTGGCGATGGCGCGCCATGTGGCGCAAACCTATCATCCCGATATGATCGTACTGGTTCTGCTGCATAATGATTTTGATGAATCATTTAATGTTGTGGCCGGGCGTTACACCAGCAGCTTTCAGAAGTTTCGCATGGAAGCTAATCAGGTGACGGAGGAAATTGCGCCAGTCCCTTATCGGGCCACCTGGAGCGATTGGGTAAGGCAAACGGCGACAGTGCGATATCTATATTACCGGCAGCGCATAACCCCCTCATCATTGCTGGCGCGATTTCGAAGCAGTGCAACCATTTATCAGGCAAATGTGGATTCAGCGGCGGTGTCAGCGCTACGCGCACCTATCCGTGGCGCTACGGATTATGCTTTTGATCAACTGGCGCTATTGTCGCAGCGCTACGGCTTTAAGCTGCTATTGCTTATGGATGGAGACCGGCAAGCGATTTATGCAGATGCGGATGCAGTAAATCTGTATGAGCATGGGGCGTTATGGCTCAATCACATGGCGGCTGAGGCGGCGCGTCAGGCGGGTGTCCCGTTTATCGATTTGCATCCGCGCTTTGCTGGCGAATGGCGGCAATATGGGCAAAAATTCAATTCCACAAGCGATAATCACTGGAATGAAAATGGCCATCGTGTCGCGGCGCAGGCCCTCCGTGAATATCTAACCCAGTGATCTAATCACGGCGCGTAAGTTGCAGGAAAACGTCCTCAAGATCTGATTCTTCCGTAGTCAGATCGGCAATCGCCAAACCGGCGGCCTTAATGCGTTCGATAAGTGTCATTACTGGTGTCTCAGCAGGATTATATTGAAAGGTGAGATTGCCATCAGGCAGCATTTCCGCGCCAAGTATTCTAAGCAGTTCATCCGTTACAGAGCCAGACGGGTGCAGTTTCACCACCAGGCGTTTATCACTTATGCGCGCCAGCAATCTTGGCGTTGGTTCACAAGCAATCAGTTTTCCGTGATTGATAATGGCTATGCGGTCGCACATGGCTTCCGCTTCCTCCAAATAATGGGTTGTAAGAATAATGGTCGTGCCGCTTGCGTTTAATGTACGCACGTAATCCCATAATTGCTGCCGCAATTCCACATCAACGCCCGCCGTCGGCTCATCCAGCACCAGAATCGGCGGGCTATGCACCATAGCCTTCGCCACTAGCAGGCGTCGCCGCATTCCTCCAGATAGGGTGCGCGTATATGCATCAGCCTTATCGGTAAGCCCTAGCTTATCAAGAATTTCGGCAGTCCGGCGTTCACGCTTCGGCACGCCATACATGCCCGCCTGCAAATCCAGCAAGGCGGCGGGTGTAAAGAACGGATCAATATTTAGTTCCTGTGGAACAATGCCGATTGAGGCGCGCGCTTCGCGTGGAGAACGGCCGATATCAAATCCCCACACACGCACATCGCCCTGACTCTTTATCACCAGCCCGGCCAGGATATTGATGAATGTGGATTTGCCGGCGCCGTTTGGCCCCAGCAGGCCAAAAATCGAGCCACGGGGAATATCAAGATCAATGCCTTGCAGCGCCGGTTTTAAGGCTGCTGCGCCATTGCCCTGATAAAATTTGAACAGGCTGCGGGCTTCAACAGCGTTTTCGCCAGCCGATTCTGCCAAGAAAGGCGCTCGCGGCGCTGGCGCCTGTTGATTCATCCGCTAATCATATCCATTGCTTTATGTAGACACCAGTAATGGTTATCATCCGGCAAGCGGTTGCGTCAATCGGCGACCAGTAAAGTTATCAGCCAATTAGGGCATTTTCGCATGCGTTCACAAAGCTCACCCCGGCAGGAGGACGCCCCCCTCGGTCCCAAGGATCATCTCTATCTAATTGATGGCTCCGGTTATATTTTCCGCGCTTACCATGCTCTTCCACCGCTAACGCGCAAGAGTGACGGGCTGCCTGTGGGCGCCGTGAGCGGGTTTTGCAACATGCTCTACAAATTGATTGAAGATACAAAGTCAGGTGAGAGCGTAACCCATCTTGCTGTTATCTTTGATTCATCACGGCAAACTTTCCGGACCGAAATCTATCCCGCTTACAAGGCCAACCGTGAAGAGCCGCCGGACGATCTTAAACCGCAATTTGCTTTCATCCGTGACGCCGTGCGCGCGTTTAATGTTCCCGCCATTGAGTTGCCCGGTTTCGAGGCCGACGATTTGATCGCCACATTTGCCAGGCAGGCGCGCGAACGCGGCGCGCGCGTGACCATCGTTTCATCGGACAAGGATCTAATGCAGCTGGTTGGCGGCAAAGTAGACATGCTCGACACCATGAAAAATCTGCATATTGGTCCCGATCAGGTGCGGGAAAAATTTGGCGTTGATCCTGAGAAAGTCGTCGATGTGCAATCGCTAGCGGGCGATTCTTCCGACAATGTGCCAGGAGTGCCAGGCATAGGCGTCAAGACCGCTGCGCAATTGATCAACGAGTATGGCGATCTCGATACATTACTGGCGCGGGCTGGAGAAATCAAACAGCCAAAACGCCGCGAAAGTTTACTTGAATATGCATATCTGGCGCGCATCAGCCGTCAATTGGTCCGGCTTCGCGACGATGCGCCAACGTCTGTTAGTGTTGATGCGATGGCGTTGAAACACCCCAATCCGGATGAATTGTTAGGTTTCCTCTCGGTGATGGAATTCAACACGCTGATGCGACGCATGGCTGCCGAGATGGGGGTCACCGCGCCGCTGGCGAATACAACGCAAAACAGTCCGCCAGCCAGAGCGGTTGAGCCAGTCCTTCGCGGTCGGCCTGGGGCGACACTCTCAGGCCTCGATGCGCGCATTGATATACGAAGCTATGAAACGGTGACTACGTTTGCGGCTTTGGAGCGCTGGATTGCCCTGGCGGATAAAGCAGGCATGGTGACGGTTGATACTGAGACAACCTCGCTGGACGCCATGCGCGCCGAATTGGTGGGCGTGTCGTTGTCGGTTGTTGCCGGGAGCGCCTGTTATATACCGTTAGGGCATATAGGACCGGACGGTGATGGCGTCTTATCTCTTGGGGGAGAACGCCCGCAACAGTTGCCGCTGCGCGAGGCCCTTGCCCGCCTGAAACCGTTGCTTGAGGATCCAGGCGTGCTCAAGATTGGGCAGAACCTGAAATATGACATGCTGATTCTTAAGCGCCATGGCGTGGCTTTGTCCCCCATCGATGACACGATGCTGATGTCCTATGCGCTTGATGCGGGCCGCCATGGCCATGGTATGGATGAACTATCGCAGCTGCATCTTGGCCATAGGCCCATTGCGTTCAAGGAAGTGACAGGAAGCGGCAAGACGCAAATCACCTTTGATCGCGTCCCGTTGGACAAAGCTACTGAATATGCGGCGGAAGACGCCGATGTGACGGGCCGGTTGTTTCATATTCTCAAGCCGCGCTTAATCGCTGAACGTATGATGACAGTATATGAAACGCTTGAGCGCCCGTTGGCGCCCGTACTTGCGGATATGGAATTTGCTGGAATAATGGTGGATGAGGGCTTGCTGAAGCAGCTTTCGGGTGACTTCACCCGGCGCATGCTCGAATATGAAGACGATATTTACCGACTGGCTGGGGAAAAATTTAATATCGGCTCGCCCAAGCAATTGGGGGAAATACTATTCGGCAAATTAGGCCTTGCTACGGGCCGGAAAACCAAGGGTGGCATGCAATCGACGGACGCGGATGTTTTGGAGGATCTGGCAGCGCATGGGCAAGAGCTTCCGGCGCGCGTCATTGACTGGCGGCAGCTAGCCAAACTAAAAGGGACGTATACAGAGGCGTTGCAAACTCACATTAATCCCTGGACGGGCCGGGTGCATACATCTTACTCGATGGCGTCAACCTCCACAGGACGGCTATCATCAAACGATCCGAATTTACAAAACATTCCTATCCGCACAGAAGAGGGGCGAAAATTACGCGAAGCCTTTATAGCCGCTCCCGGGCATAAGCTGATCAGCGCGGATTATAGCCAAATCGAGTTGCGCGTTTTGGCGGAAATGGCCAATATCGATGCGCTCAAGGATGCGTTTGCCCAGGGGCTCGATATTCACGCCATGACGGCAAGCCAAATGTTTGGCGTTCCGGTTGAGGGTATGGATGCATCAATCCGCCGCCGGGCAAAGGCGATTAATTTTGGCATTATCTATGGCATATCCGCATTCGGACTTGCCAATCAATTGCGTATACCCCAGAGCGAGGCGGCAAAATATATCAGCGCATATTTTGAGCGGTTTCCCGGTATCCGCAGTTATATGGAGCAGACCAAGAAGTTTTGCCGTGAAAACGGATTTGTCCAGACATTATCGGGCAGAAAAATTCACCTGCCTGGCATCAATCAAAAAAACCCTGCACACAGAGCCTTTACCGAGCGGGCAGCGATCAATGCGCCGATCCAGGGGACCGCGGCGGACATTATTCGCCGCGCAATGATAAAGATTCCAGGCGCCTTAAGTGCGGCGCGGCTGGACGCCAAAATGCTATTGCAGGTGCATGATGAACTGGTGTTTGAGGCGCCGGAAGCTCAGGTGGATGCAACCAAAAAATTGGTTATTCGTGTGATGCAACAGGCTTGCGCCCCCGCGCTTACGCTTTCTGTGCCGATGATTGTGGAAGCGGGTTCGGGAAAAAATTGGGACGAAGCGCACTAGAGCGGAATGATTTTAGGTTTGTCCATATCCTGCATTTCTGAGATATGCGGCACATTCTCATTTTCTGGATTTCTAGCGAGAAAGGGTTTGAAGATATGACGGCCAACTTCTATCACCACTCCGGCAAATGGTGGTGGGTGAGACGGTAGTATCATGCATCCCATCTACGATACGATCGGAATCAACTATTCCAATCTCCGGAGACCCGATCCGCGAATTGCGGCGAAGATTTCGGAGGCGCTCGGACAGGCAAGAACGGTCCTGAATGTCGGTGCGGGAACGGGCTCGTACGAACCCGCCGACCGGCAGGTGACTGCGCTGGAACCATCACTAGAAATGATCCGACAGCGCGATTCGGCTGCGGCTCCAGCCATCCAGGGTGTGGCGGAAGACTTGCCTTTCGACAATGACCATTTCGAAAGCTCGATGGCAATCCTGACGGTCCATCACTGGGCGAACAAGGAAAAGGGCCTCAGCGAAATGCGCCGGGTAACCCGTGGGCCAGTTGTCCTACTAACTTTTGATCCTGCTGCACGGGGTGCCTGGCTCAACGATTATTTCCCGGAATTGACGGTTCTGGACGAAGTGCAAATGCCCAGGATGGCCGACTACGAGAAATGGCTGGGGCCGGTGCAAATCTCACCAGTTCCGGTTCCGCATGATTGTACGGATGGCTTCCTTTATGCTTATTGGCGGCGGCCGATGGCCTATCTCGACGCGCGTATTCGATCCGGCAGTTCCTCCTTCTGGAGGATCGGAAACGTCGATCAGGGCTTACGCGTGCTCGCCGATGACCTCGAAAGTGGGCAATGGGAACGTCGCTATTCAGAGCTGCTTGCGCTTGACGAGTACGACGTCGGATATCGCCTCGTCACGGCAGGGCAGAAATTAAAAATCATGTGAGGAGAATAGTTATCAGTAGACTGCCCCCACCGCCATTTATAAATAAACCCCATATCTGAAGCACAAAGACCGGACGCCGGCAAATGGTGGTGGGAATGTGATGATAGTCCTCTCAAACGCCCCGATCTTGTTCATGGATGGATGATCTATCCGCAGCCTCCAAATCGCTCACAGAAGAAAAATCTTCAAGATCGCAATTTGTGGTCTTAAAGAACGGGCGCCGCGCACGGCGTTATATCACCTAAAACAAAACCTGCGGCCCTCACCAGACGCTTACGTTTTTGCGGAGAACTTCGAGGTTTATGGCGTCCGCACCAGCCTTCGCCAGAAGGCTACGGCCTGGCAAGAGTGTGGCGTCAGATGCAGCGCGAAGGGTTCGACATCGCCCGCTGCACAGTCGAACGGCTGATGAAGGAGATGGGCCTTCAGGGGGTGATCCGTGGCAAGCCTGTTCGCACAACTGTCAGCAACAAAGCTGCGCCATGCCCGCTGGATCACGTCAAGCGTCAGTTCCACGCGCCTGCGCCCAACATGCTGTGGGTGCGGACTTTACCTATGTGCCGAGTTGGGCCGGGTTTGTCTATGTGGCGTTCGTCATCGACGCGTACGCGCGCTATATCGTTGGTTGGCGCGTCAGCAGAACAGCGCATGCCGGCTTCGTTCTTGACGCATTGGAACAGGCGATCTTTGACCGCAAACCTGCCCACCGGGGCGGCCTTATCCACCACAGCGACCGTGGCAGCCAATATGTATCGATCAAATACACCGAACGGCTGGCAGAGGCCGGGATCGAACCTTCGGTCGGCAGTGTCGGTGACAGCTATGATAACGCCCTCGCTGAAACAATCAACGGCCTTTACAAGGCCGAAGTGATCCACAGACGCGGTCCCTGGCGCTCCTTCGAAGCCGTCGAGTTCGCAACGCTGGAATGGGTCGACTGGTTCAATCACCGGCGGCTGCTGGAACCCATCGGCAACATCCCGCCTGCTGAGGCTGAACAAAATTATTACGCCATGCTGGACAAAATCCCCATGGCCGCCTAACTTAAACCAAATAGCCTCCGGCAATCCCGGGGCGGTTCAATTAACATCCTGCCGCCGCTTAAGCGCGTCATTGAGCAGCCGCTCCAGTGACTGAGGGGTCAGCAGGCCTGCATCTCGCGCCGCCTGTGCGATATCATCGGACAACTCAATCTTAATAATTGTCATTGTTAGTCCTCTCTCTCCCGACCTACACCGCAAATGATGTGCCGCAGCCACATGAGGCGGTGGCGTTCGGGTTATGGATGCGGAAGGCGCTTCCGATCAGATCATCCACATAGTCGATTTCAGAGCCGTGCAGATATTCCAGCGAGATGGTGTCGATGATCACGTTCACACCGTCGCGGCTGAAACAGAGATCTTCATCCGTCTTGTTGGCGTCAAAGGCGAAGGCGTATTGAAAGCCCGAACAGCCGCCACCCGATACGGTGACGCGCAACATGGTTCCTGACGCCTCGCCTGCAATTAGTTTGCCGATCTGGCGCGCGCCGCGTTCGGAGATGCTCAGGCCCATTGCTGGGCTTGTACCGGAAGGGAGGCTGGTTTGCGGGCTGGTCATATTGGTTGCGTCAATCGTAAGGGCAAATTTGGGCGCCAGATGAAATGTTTATATCATACAGACCTGGATGATAGGGTATGTTTGCGCAACAAATCAGCGTTACTTGATATAAGCATCCCTTGGATTTTTTACCAGTGGTCACA
The DNA here is from genome assembly GCA_947085465.1 of uncultured Alphaproteobacteria bacterium. Classification (GTDB taxonomy): domain Bacteria; phylum Pseudomonadota; class Alphaproteobacteria; order UBA11222; family UBA11222; genus CAMTWQ01. The sequence goes on along the minus strand of CAMTWQ010000095.1, from coordinate 19,225 downwards.
TTTATCAAGGCTAACCAAAATTAAGTATGACAATTAAAAGATGAATGATTTCGTAATGCAACCAAGGGTTTCACACTGGGCCAGCCTGCCGCAAGTCAGCCGGGGGCGGTTGATCGCCGAGCCGGAAAGCGCCACCCGCAGCGTATTTCAGCGTGACCGCGACCGGATTGTGCATTGCGGGGCGTTTCGCCGCCTGAAACACAAGACCCAGGTGTTCGTCTATCATGAAGGCGATTATTACCGCACCCGGCTAACCCATTCGCTGGAAGTGGCGCAAATTGCCCGTTCGGTCAGCCGGGTGCTGGGGCTGAATGAGGATTTGGCGGAAGCGCTGGCGCTGGCGCACGATCTGGGCCACCCGCCATTTGGCCATGCGGGCGAGACAGCGCTGGCGGGGTGCATGGAGCATTTCGGCGGCTTTGATCATAACGCCCAGGCGCTGCGTATTGTTACGCACCTGGAACAACGCTATGCGGCGTTCGACGGGTTGAATCTGACCTGGGAAACGCTGGAAGGCCTGGTCAAGCATAACGGGCCGCTGACAGGCCTGAGCATCGGGCGGGCCTTGCCGCTTGCGATCCGCGAATATGCGGAGAAGCAGGATTTGGAATTGCACACTTACCCATCCGCCGAAGCGCAGGTGAGCGCGCTGGCCGATGATATCGCTTACTGCGCCCATGATATTGACGATGGCCTGCGCGCCGGATTGCTGGAATTCGAGCAAATGCCGCAAGCGCCGCTCGCGGGGCCGATCTTTGCCGGCGTGAGCGAAAGCTATCCAGGCGTGGCGCGCGGGCGCTTGATTAACGAAGCCGTGCGCAAGCTGATCGGCGTTCTGGTGGATGACCTGCTGGCCGAAACCCGTCGCAACGTTACCCGCGAGCGGGTGTTTGACGCGGCGCATGTACGCCAGCTTGGCCGTCCGCTGATCGCATTCTCGCCGGAAATGGTGTCGCTGATCGTGGCGTTGAAGGGCTACTTGCACATCCATGTATATCGCCATTACAAAGTGAACCGGATCATGAGTCAGGCCAAGCGTGTTTTATCGGAGCTTTTTAATCGCTTCCTGGCGGAGCCGGAGCTATTGCCAACCGAATGGCAGGCGCTATGCGGCAGGCCAGGCGATAAAGTCACGGCGCGCATTGTTTGTGATTATGTGGCGGGCATGACGGATCGCTATGCGCTGGAAGAACACGGGCGGCTGTTCGATTTACAATTAAAGATTTAAGCAATTCGATTTTCAGCACCGGCTATGTCATCCTGAGCGACCCGCTGCGCCGACGTAGCGGGTCGCTCAGGATGACATAACTCATTGCACTACCTTTGGGTATAATATGAACATATTCAATGACTTTCGCCTTAAAGTGATTGCGGCGATTGAAGCAATGCAGGCGGCTGAGCCACGCCTGAAGGGGTGCGACACACAGGCGGTGACGGTTGAGGCGCCGCGTGATCCCTCGCATGGGGATATTTCGGCCAATGCGGCGCTGGTGCTGGCCAAACCGGCGGGCATGAAGCCGCGTGAAATCGCCGAACTTCTGGCGGTTGAGATGCGCACTTGTGACGGGGTAGAGTCGGTCGAGATCGCCGGGCCAGGATTTATCAATTTGCGGCTGACGCCTGAATTCTGGCGCAAGGCGCTGGCCGCTATGCTGCGCGAAGGCGCGAATTACGGCGCGTCTGACATCGGCGCGGGCAGGCGGGTCAACATTGAGTATGTTTCGGCCAATCCGACCGGACCAATGCATGTAGGCCATACGCGGGGCGCTGTGTTCGGTGATGCGCTGGCAAATCTGATGCAACGGGCAGGCTTTGATGTCAGCCGCGAATATTACATTAATGACGCGGGCGCACAGGTGGATACGCTGGCGCGCTCGGCGTTTCTGCGCTACCGCGAAGCGCTGGGGGAAAACATCGGAGCCATACCAGAAGGGCTATATCCGGGCGATTATCTGGTTCCTGTAGGACAGCAGCTTAAAACCGAACATGGCGTGGCGCTGCGCGCCATGCCCGAATCGCAATGGTTGCCGATGGTGCGCGATGGTGCGCTGAAAGCCATGATGGCGTTGATCCGGGAAGACCTGGCGGCGCTTGGCGTCAAGCATGACGCATTTTATTCAGAACGCGCCATGCATCAGAGCGGCGCCATCGAGCAGACTCTGGCGCATCTTGAAGCTCAGGGGCTGATCTATGTGGGCGTGCTGGAGCCGCCTAAAGGCAAGCAGCCCGATGATTGGGAGCCGCGCCCGCAAACCCTGTTCCGCGCCAGCCAGTTCGGCGACGATGTGGATCGCGCGTTGAAAAAATCTGATGGAAGCTGGACTTATTTCGCGCCTGACATGGCCTATCATTTTGATAAGTTCAAGCGCGGTTTTACGTTGATGATTGACGTATTTGGCGCGGATCATGGGGGCTATGTGAAGCGCATGGCGGCGGCGGTAAATGCCCTGACCGGCGGCAAGGGCGAGCTGGACATTAAAATTTGCCAGCTTGTTCGCCTGTTGCGCGATGGCGAGCCAGTTAAAATGTCCAAGCGGTCCGGTAACTTCGTCACATTACGTGAAGTGGTGGATGAGGTGGGGCGCGATGCGGTGCGCTTTATGATGCTGTTCCGCAAGAACGATGCGCCGCTGGATTTCGATTTCGCCAAAGTGACCGAGCAATCGAAGGATAATCCGGTTTTTTATGTGCAATATGCGCATGCCCGCATCTGTTCGGTGCTGCGTAATGCGCGTGAGGTGTTTCCAGGCGTGGATCTGGCGCCGGAAGATGCCGGTTTATCGCACCTCCGCCAGACGGATGAGCTGGCGCTGATCCGTCTGCTGGCGGCGTGGCCGCGCATGGCCGAGGCGGCGGCATTGGCGCATGAGCCGCACCGGATCGCCTTTTATGCGCATGACGTGGCCTCGGCGTTTCATTCGCTCTGGAATAAAGGCAATGATGACCCGCAGTTGCGATTTATCGTTTCTGATCGCCAGGATGTTACACTGGCCCGGCTCGCGCTGATTCGCGCAATCAGGGTGGTAATCGCCTCGGCCCTGGGAATTCTGGGTGTCGAGCCCGTGGAGGAGATGCGCTAATGCCGCAGGATGAACGGGGAAAATTGGATGATGATCCAGGCGCCGGCCCGGACGGCTTGGATTTGCTTGATGATGGTGAATCACGATTTTCGATGATGACGGGTACCCTTGTCGCTTTGGGTGTTGTAACGCTGGCGGTTTTTGCTGGCGTCATCTGGTATGCCTACAAGGCGGGTTCAAACCAGGCGCAGACCGGCGCGCCGGCCGTGGTCATGGCGGAACAAGGGGAATCGAAACTTAAGCCCGAAGATCCTGGCGGTGCGAATTTCGCGCATCAGGACAAGACCGTTTATAACAAGATTGACGGCGCAAGCGAAGATATTGAGCAATTGCTGCCGGGTTCGGAAGAGCCAATGGAAAAGCCCCGGATTATTAGTCCGTCTACGGAGGATTTGCCGCCGGCTGGACAGCCAAAAATCGTGCGCATTCCAGATAGCGGTTCCGTAACCGCCCCGCCGCCTCCCGAAGTCGAGGCGCCCGAAATTACTGACCCGATGGCCGGTGCGCGGGATGAAAGCGCTGGAAATGACGCGGCAAGCGCCGCTGGGGCCGAAGATATGCCTGTGGCGCCCGAGCAGGCGCCTGAGATTGCGGCCGTTGGAGAAGCGGCAAAAGCGCCAGAAGCGCCAGAAGCCCCCGCTCCTGCTGATGCGACTATGCCCGCCATTGGCGGCGGCGCGTTTGTCTTACAGCTTGGCGCCTTCCGCACCCAGGAATCCGCCGTGGCTGGATGGAAATTGCTTACCAGCAAGCATGCCGCAATTCTGGATGGTCTAACCCAGGCGGTGTCTGAGGCGGATCTGGGAGAGAAGGGAAAGTTCTACCGGTTGCAGGCTGGCCCGTTTACTGATCGCGCTGCTGCAAGCGGGAAATGCACGGCGCTGAAGAACGCAGGGGCTAATTGCCTAGTGGTCGCACGCTGAGCCAGGCCTGACCCATGACAGCGCGCGCGGTAATATTCGGATGCGGCGGTAAGCAATTGACCGATGAGGAGCGGGCGTTTTTCAGCGCCGCTGATCCTTGGGGTTTCATCCTGTTCGCCCGCAACGTGGAGTCGCCACAGCAGGTAACGGCTCTGATTGCGCAGATGCGCGATGTTGTTGGCCGTGCCGATGCGCCGGTGTTGATAGATCAAGAGGGGGGGCGTGTTGCCCGCCTGACGCCGCCGTTCTGGCGCAAGGCGCCGCCCGCCGCCATGTTTGGCAAACTTTACGGCCGTGATCCGCAAGCCGCGTGTGAGGCAAGCCGCTTGAATGGGCGCCTGTTCGCCGCTGAACTGGTGGCGTTGGGCATAAATGTTAATTGCGTTCCCGTGCTTGATGTTCCCGTTCCAGGCAGCGACCAGGTGATTGGCGAGCGCGCATTTTGCGATGATCCGGTGAGTATTGCCGCACTTGGCCGGGCGATGTGCGAGGGGCTGATGGCGGGCGGCGTTTTGCCGGTGATAAAGCACATTCCTGGCCATGGCAGGGCCAACGCCGATAGCCATCACGATCTGCCGAAGGTCGATGCAAGCCGGGTCGAGTTGAAGCGCACGGATTTCGCGCCGTTCAAGGCGCTTGCCGATATGCCGCTGGCGATGACGGCGCATGTTGCCTATACGGCCATTGACGGCCTGACTCCCGCCAGCCTTTCCGCAAAGATCATCAAAGATATTATTCGCGGTGATATCGGGTTTTGCGGCGCACTGATGTGTGATGATCTGGGTATGGCGGCGCTGCAAGGAGATTTCGGCGCCCGTGCCCGGCTCGCGCTTGCCGCCGGATGCGATCTGATTCTGCATTGCAGCGGTGTGCTAGCGGAAATGCAGGCGGTAATGCCTGAGGCAGGCATCCTTGCGGGTGAGGCGCTGGCGCGATGCGATCGGGCGCTGGCGCGGCTCCAAAAACCGGCGCCTTTTGATCATGAGGAAGGGATCGCGCGTCTGGCGCATTTGCTCAATGCTGGTGTATAAATACGGTCTGCTATGCGCCAGCCGAGTCGGCGTAATCTTGAAACATTGGAATCACCTGTTTGACTGAAGTTGATGTGACTGAACCGCACGATATTTTCGACGCCGGCGCGCAGCAGCGCGGGCTTGGCGGCGTCGGGGGTTCAGGTGATGAAACGATGATCGTTGACCTTGAGGGGTTTGAAGGGCCTCTCGACATGCTGCTGGCCATGGCGCGGCTGCAAAAGGTCGACCTGATGTCGATTTCGATTCTGCAATTGGCGGATCAATTTTTGAAATTCATCCAGTCGGCCCGCAATTTGCGGCTGGAAATCGCCGCTGATTATCTGGTGATGGCGGCCTGGCTTGCCTATCTTAAATCACGCCTGCTGCTACCGCCTGAACCAGGCGAAGATGGGCAGAGCGGCGAAGAAATGGCGGCGATACTAGCCTTCCGTTTGCAGCGGCTTGAGGCTATGCGTAATGCAGCGGCGCAATTGATGGGCCGCGACCGTTTGGGACGGGATGTGTTTGGGCGGGGTATGCCCGAAGGTGTGCGGCTGGTGACGCGATCAGCATTCACCCTGTCATTATATGAGCTTCTGAAGGGCTATTCCCAGGGCCGTACGCGCCAAATCGTTGTTGCGCCCATGCATGTGCGCCGGGCCGCCGTGTATTCGATTGAAGATGCTTTGATCAGGATGCGGCGGCTACTTGGATTTGTGCCTGAATGGTCGGTGCTGGAGTCGTTTTTGCCCGAAGATATACGCGCGACAGGCGCTGTGCGTTCCGCCATTGCCTCAACATTTACCGCCACCCTGGAAATAGTGCGGCTGGGGCAGGCTGAAATGCGGCAGCACGAAGCGTTTGGGCCGATCTATTTACGCGCTAAAAGTACGCCTGCGCCTGTTTTGGAAAGTTGAACACATGGAAAAAACTGATCTCAACGGAGTTGAGAAAATGCCCAGTGAAAACCAACAAAATTTGAACCCGGAGGTATCCCCGAAGGTGTCCAATGTGTCGGTATTGCATCCTGACAGCCCGCAACACCGGCGTATGATTGAGGCGTTGCTTTTTTCCGCTGCCGAACCGCTTGATGAAGCCAGCCTGGCGGCGCGCCTGCCTGCAGGCATTGATATAATGCCGATTCTTGCCGATCTTGTGCAGGATTACGCCAGCCGCGGGGTGCATCTGATGAAGGTGGCGGGGAAGTGGGCGTTCCGCACCGCGCCGGATCTGGCTTTTTTGTTGCGCCGGGAAAGCGAGCGGGAACGGCGGTTGTCCAGGGCCGCCATCGAAACGCTGGCTATCATTGCGTATCACCAGCCGGTCACCCGGGCCGAGATCGAGGATATTCGCGGCGTGACAGTCAGCAAGGGCACGCTTGACGTACTGCTTGAAACCGAATGGATCCGCCTGCGCGGTCGCAGGCGCACACCGGGCCGGCCGCTTACCTATGGCACGACCCCGGCCTTTGAAAATCATTTCGGACTAGAATCGATTAAGGATTTACCTGGCCTGGATGAACTGAAAGCGGCGGGGCTGCTGGATGTCCGTTTGCCGCCTGACTTCCGCATCACCATGCCTGATCCAGATATGGAGCGCGACGATGAAGACCCGCTTGATCCTGAAGATTTGCTGATGGGGGAGGAGGCGGAATATCCCGCTAACACTTCCAATGTAGTTGCGGGTCCGGGCCTGAGGGATTTTCCGGTCGAGCCGGAAGATATTGAAGAAGAAGGTGAAGCGTGATCTGAGGGCTTCCCACAAACTGCTATCTGTGGCTACATACTTGATGTATTGAGAATTGCTCGCAAGTAGAGTGTGGCGCAGGCGCAAACAGGCATGCAAGGCATCGCAACCAATCAGGCAGGTCAGACAAGGGGCATAGCCCCGCGTCTTGAGCTGACACATGTTTCGCGCCGTTATGGCGAGGTGCGGGCGGTTGAGGATGTGTCATTCTCTGTGGCGGCAGGGGAATTTATCTGTCTATTGGGGCCTTCGGGCAGCGGGAAATCCACCTTGCTTCGCTTGATTGCCGGTTTAGACCGCTTAAGCGATGGGCAGATTTTTATCGATGGGCGGGAGGCTGCGGGCCCCAACAATTTCGTGCCGCCCGAACAGCGCGGGGTCGGCTTGATGTTTCAGGACTATGCGCTATTCCCGCATTTGACGGTGCTGGAGAATGTGGCGTTTGGCTTGTCGCGTGTGCCGCGCCAGGCGAGAGCGGCGGCGGCCAGAATGGTGCTGACATCGGTTGAGATGGATCGTTTTGCCAACAGCTATCCGCATACGCTGTCAGGCGGTGAGCAGCAACGGGTGGCGCTGGCGCGCGCGCTGGCGCCTGAGCCAAAGATCATGTTGATGGACGAACCGTTCTCGGGCCTTGACCAAAGGTTGCGGAATGATGTGCGCGAGCAGACGATGGAGATTCTTGCAGCCAGTGGGGCGGCGGTGATCATGGTCACCCATGACCCGGCGGAGGCGATGCTGCTAGCGGATCGCATCGTCATGATGCGCAAGGGAAAGTTTATTCAGGCGGGGCCGCCGGATCAGCTGTATTTTCATCCCATCGACGCGGAGGTTGCTGAATTTTTTAGTGAGACCAACCGCATACACGGCATTGTTAAGGCCGGATATGTGGATACCCCGTTTGGCCGCGTGGCGGCGCCTGGGTTGCAAGACGGGGCGGGGGCCGAGGTGCTGATCCGGCCAGAACAGGTGCACCTAAGCCCGCCTGACCCAGCAGTGGGCGTAAGCGCAACTGTACTGCGTTGCATCCCGCAAGGCTCCGAGCGGCTGATACATTTGTCGCTACACCAAGATGGCGGCGATTTGCATGCCCGTGTTCCGCTGCACGCCTGTCCGCCGACCGGTGCGCAAACCGGGGTGCGGATTGATCCAGCAGCCGTGCTGGTGTTTCCTTGCCGGTGCGGCCAGGAAGGCAAGGTGGACGCGCATCATGGATAGCCGCTTCATTGCGCCAAAGCCGGGATTCTGACACACTGCGGCCAAGTCCCTATCAGGCGAAGGGGATTCAATAGGAGTTAGCTTCAAATGGGACTGAGCATATGGCATATCCTGATCGTCGCGGTGCTGGTCGTTCTGCTATTCGGGCGCGGCAAGATTTCCGATCTGATGGGGGATGTGGCCAAGGGCATTAAAAGCTTCCGCAAGGGCTTGGCCGATGATGACGCGCCGCCAGCCCAGCTTGAGCAGGACCGCGATACCGCCAACAAGGGCTGAACCTCACCATGCTGGATGTTGGTTGGCAGGAGCTTCTGGTGATCGCCATTGTCGCGATCATCGTGGTCGGCCCGCGCGAATTACCGCAACTAATGCGCACCGCCGGTAGCTGGCTTGCACGGGCGCGTCGCATGGCGCGCGAATTCCAGAACAATCTGGAAGATTTGGGGCGCGAGGCGGAGCTGGATGAGTTGCGCAAGGACATTGAGCACTTCAAACAGCCGCTGGACCCATTCCGCATTGATGGCGGGCAGGCGCTCCACTCCGGCCCTCCCCGCCAGGGGGTGGGAGAAGACAATGAGCCAGGATGATATTGACGCCAGCAGCGCGCCGTTGCTTGATCATCTGATTGAGTTGCGCGCGCGGCTGATCAAATCGCTCGCTGGTTTCGCTTTGGCGTTTGTTTTTTGCTACTACTTTTCCGAAGAAATTTACGCCTTTCTGGTGCAGCCCTATGCGGATGCAACGGCGGGTGGAAATAAGCGGCTGATTGCTACTGCCTTGCAGGAAATATTTTTCACCTATGTGAAGGTGGGAATGTTTGGCGCGCTGTGCCTGTCGTTTCCGTTTATCGCCGGTCAGATATACGCCTTTGTCGCGCCCGGCCTGTACAAGGATGAACGGCGCGCCTTCATGCCGTTTCTGGCGGCGACGCCGGTGCTGTTCCTGATAGGGGCGGCGCTGGTGTATTATCTGGTGATGCCGCTGGCGTTGAATTTTTTTCTCGGATTTGAGCGGAGCCCCGGCAGTTTTGGGGATGGCGTTGGCCTGCCAATTCAGTTCGAGGCCAAGGTGGATGAATATCTCGGTCTGGTGATGACGTTTATGTTCGCCTTTGGCCTGTGCTTTCAATTGCCGGTTCTGCTGTGCCTGCTGGGGCGGGTTGGCATTGTCAGCAGCGAGGGGCTGCGCGCCAAGCGCCGCTATGCGATTGTCGGGGTGTTTGCGGTTGCCGCCGTGCTGACGCCGCCCGATCCGATCAGCCAGATCGCCCTCGCGGTTCCGATCCTGTTGCTGTATGAGATTTCGATTTTCGCAGTGCGGTTGATTGAACGCGGCCGCGCGGCGACCGAAGCGCAGGCCTGACATGATCCTTAAAACATGCTTGTCTTATGACTCTAGGAAAAGCAATGCACGATCTTAAATTCATCCGCGAGCAGCCGGGGCAGTTCGACGCCGGGCTGGGCAAGCGCGGGCTGGCGCCGATGTCGGCGCAGGTGGTCATGCTGGATGAGGCGCGGCGCGCCTGCGCCACGGAACTGCAGGAATGGCAGAAGGCGCGCAACGACGCCTCCAAACAAATCGGCGCGGCCAAGGGCAAGGGTGATGCGGCTGCGGCGCAGGCGCTGATCGATGCGGTGGCCGATCTCAAGCAGCGCATTCAGGATGGCGAGGCGCGCGAGCGCGGCATTCAGGCGGAACTGGATGCGCTGTTGGGTGGCATTCCCAATCCGCCGATGGATGATGTGCCGTTGGGCGCGGATGCAGCCGCCAACCAGGAAGTGCGCCGCCATGGCGCGCCGCCGGTATTTCATTTCAAGCCGCGCGAGCATTTTGACCTGGGCGAGGCGCTGGGGCTGATGGATTTCGAGGCGGCGGCCAGGTTGTCCGGGGCGCGCTTTGTGGTGCTGAAAGGACAGCTTGCGAAACTGGAACGCGCGCTTGGCGCCTTCATGCTTGATCTGCATACGAATGAATTTGGCTATACGGAGGTGTCGCCGCCATTGCTGGTGCGGGACGAGGCGATGTTTGGCACCGCGCAACTGCCGAAATTCGCCGAGGATCAGTTTGGCGCCACCAATGGCATGTGGCTGATCCCCACCGCCGAGGTGCCGCTGAGCAATCTGGCGCGCGAAAGTATTTTAAGCGAGGCCGAATTGCCGCTGCGTTTTACCGCCTTCACGCCGTGTTTCCGCCTGGAGGCCGGCGCGGCCGGGCGCGATACGCGCGGCATGATCCGGCTGCATCAATTCTCCAAGGTGGAGCTGGTCAGCATAGTTGCGCCGGAACACGCCATTGCCGAACACGAACGCATGACCGCCTGCGCCGAAGAGGTGCTGAAACGCCTGGGGCTGCATTACCGGGTGATGCTGCTCTGTACCGGCGACATGGGGTTTTCAGCGCGCAAGACCTATGATCTCGAAGTGTGGCTGCCGGGGCAGAAGGCCTTCCGGGAAATTTCAAGCTGTTCGCAATGCGGGGATTTTCAGGCGCGGCGCATGCAGGCGCGCTACCGCCTGAAAGAAGATAAAAATCTGCAATTTGTGCATACGCTGAACGGCTCTGGCCTGGCGGTGGGGCGCACCATGGTGGCGGTTTTGGAAAATTATCAGCAGGCGGATGGTTCGATTGCTGTTCCCGATGTGCTGCAATCCTATATGGGGGGCATCAAGGTGATTGGCGGAAATGGTTAAGAAGCGTACCGGAAAGCGGCCCCGTATTCTGTTGTCAAACGACGACGGCATAAATGCACCTGGGCTGAAATGCCTGGAGAAGATCGCCAGGCAATTGTCCGATGACATCTGGATCGTCGCGCCGGAGTCAGAGCAAAGCGGCGCGTCGCATTCGCTGACCCTGCATTTTCCGCTGCGGCTGCGGCAGATCTCGAAACAAAAGTTTGCGGTGCAAGGCACGCCCACGGATTGCGTGGTGCTGGCGGTGGCTGAGATCATGAAAGCCAATCCGCCCGATCTGGTATTGTCCGGGGTTAATCGCGGCTCCAACATCGCCGATGACGTGACCTATTCCGGCACCGTCGCCGCCGCGATGGAGGGAACCATACTCGGCATTCCATCCATCGCCATGAGTCAGACATTCGGGCTGCAACAAAACCGTTCCGTGCGATGGAGCACCGCCCAGCATCATGCGCCAAAGGTGATCCGCACCTTGCTGGAGGCCGGCTGGCCCAAAGACGTGCTGATCAATATCAACTTTCCCGATAAGGCGCATGATGACGCGATGCAGGTGGAGATCACCGGCCAGGGCCGCAGGGATCAGTCGCTGCTGGAAATGGATGCGCGGGTGGACCGGCGCGGCACGCCCTATTACTGGACGGGGTTTCAGCGGGTTCGCAGCAATCCGCCGGCCGGAACCGATTTGCATGCGATCTATGCGGGCAATATTTCGGTGACGCCGCTGCATATGGACCTAACGCATGAACGCACCCTGCGGGCGCTCAGAAAATCGTTTGGAGAAATTTAGAGCCTTTCCCGGTCAGGTTGGTTCAACCTGACCGGATAAGAAAGGCTCTACTGAATGTGTTAGACCATTTCCCGATTGGATTGATTCAATCCAATCGGGAAATGGTCTAAAACGGCAAGGATCACGGGATTGGACGATCTGGAACCGGCAAAAATCACCTTGATCATGGAGCTGCGCCGTCAGGGCGTCACCAGCAGCGCCGTGCTGGCCGCCATGGAGCGCACCCCGCGCGAGATGTTTGTGCCCGGTGCGTTGCGTGAGCGCGCCTATGAAAACACCGCTTTGCCGATTGGCTTTGGCCAGACGATCAGCCAGCCCTATATTGTCGGCTTTATGACTCAGGCGTTGCGGCTGGATAAACGCATGATGGTGCTTGAAGTGGGAACCGGCTCGGGCTATCAGGCGGCCGTGCTGGCGCGGCTGGCGCGGCGCGTGTACACGATTGAGCGGCACAGGCCGTTGTTGCGCGAGGCGCAGGCGCGGTTTGACGCGCTAGGCCTGCATAACATTTCTACCCGAATTGGGGATGGCCATAAAGGCTGGCCGGAACAGGCGCCGTTCAAGCGGATTCTGGTGACCGCCGCGGCCGAGACGCCGCCGCCTATGCTGCTGGAACAATTGGCGGCGGGCGGTTTTATGCTGATTCCTATCGGGGCGGCGTGGGATGCCCAAGACATAATGCGCATCACGCGCACCGCCACTGGCTACGAATCAGAAAAGCTGCTGCCCGTGCGCTTTGTGCCGATGGTGGCGGGCATTGCAATCGAAGGCCCCGGGATAGCAGAAAGCGCAGTTTCAGAAGGGGGCGAGGCGGGATGAGGCCCCATATCCCAGTTATGTTTTTGGCGGGACTGCTTGGCGGTTGCGCCGCCGCCATTACACCCGCGCCCGTGGTTACCGGAAATGCGGCGTCACATGATCCGTGGGCAGAGGAACCATCCGCGCCTGCGCAAACGCCTGTTGCCGCCGGCGCGTCACACACGCCGCTGGCGCCCGGCGAGATGCTTGTGCAACCGGGCGATACGCTGTTCGCCATCGCGCGCCGTCACACCACCACTCTGCGCGGGCTGATCGAGGCGAATGCATTGATGCCGCCCTATCACGTCAAAACCGGGCAGAGATTGCGCATCCCTGTCCTGCGGGCGCATCGGGTTGCGCCGGGGGAAAGCCTGTACGCCATTGCAGCCCGCTATCAGATTGAAGCGCCTGAACTGGTGCGGTTGAACAGAATTCCGCCGCCCTATCACGTGATCATCGGGCAGACGCTTGTGCTGCCGGGCGCGCAACCTGCGGCCTATTCCTTTGATGCGCGCCACGCGCCGCCACGCTCCAAACCTGTTTCGGGCATGAAGGGTGAAAGCCGGAACGCCAGGCCGCAGACGCCCGCGCCGCAGACGCCCGCGCCGCAAACGGCGAAAGCGCCTGTCCCAAAAATTACCCTTGCCCAGACGCCGCCGCGCGCCGGCAAAAATTTCGCATGGCCGGCAAAAGGAAAAATTCTTTCGGGCTACGGGCCAAAGCAAAGCGGGATGCACAATGACGGCATCAATATCGCGGCCATTCCGAATGCGCCGGTGATTGCGGCGGAAAATGGGGTGGTCTCCTATGCAGGGAGTGATTTGGCGGGTTACGGCAACCTGCTGCTAATCCGCCATGCGGGCGGCTGGGTCACGGCCTATGCGCATAATTCAGAACTGCTGGTGCAACGGGGCGAGCAAGTCTCGCGCGGCCAGGCGATTGCGCGGGCAGGGCGCTCGGGGGGCGTAGATCAGGATCAGGTGCATTTCGAAATCCGCCGTGGCGCAAAGGCCGTCAACCCGGCGCCGCTGCTGGCGGGGGGGTAGGGCGGCCGGCAGGCGTGGGGGGAGTAGCAGGCTGTTCGATTAGATTGAATTGGAATCCTATTTTGTCACCCCGCACTTGTTGCGGGGTCCAGGGCTAAAAACACCAGCCTTTCCTTGTGACTCCTGGACCCCGGAATAAATTCGGGGTGACAGACCTGAGGGCGGGGTGCGCCTCAACCTAAATGGGGTAATCTCTAGACGCGGGCGATTAGACCGGATTCCGTTCAGCCGTGTTATATTACAGGATGCTGGAAACACGCGAGACACAGTGTGTGGCGTCTGGCGAATCCATGCTCTATATTGCGCTATCCCGCGCAAATATAAAGCGACGAGTCATGAAATCCCGGAAAATCGCCGCATGAGTTCCGATCCGCCAGCATCCCCGCGCAATCCATTGTGGCACACGGCGAAGGAATATCTGACGCACTGGTTTGTGGCCGGGGTGATTGTGACCCTGACCGGCTTTACGCCGGATCATTGGGTGGCGAATGTGTTTCACGCGGTGAAGCTGGACAGCCTGCGCGGCGTGTTCAGTGAATACCAGTTTCTGGCAGTGTACATCGGCGTGACATTCCTGATTGTGGATGCGGTGGTGCGCAACCGCGGACGGCAATTTGAACCCGCCGCTGTGGCCGAGGCTTCCGGCTTGGTCGCGGCCTCAGCCGATGCGCCGGTTTTACAGATCATTGAAGACAAGCCATCGATCGCGGTGCTGCCCTTCGTCAATATGTCCAAAGACCCGGATCAGGAATATTTCGCCGACGGCATGACCGAAGACATCATCACCGGGCTTTCCTGCGACAGCCGCCTGTTCGTGATCGCCCGCAATTCCACCTTTGTCTACAAAGGCCAGCCGGTGGACATCCGCGCGGTGGGCAAGGAGCTTGGCGTGCGTTACGTGGTCGAGGGCAGCATCCGCCCTGCGGGTGATCGTTTGCGCATCACTGTGCAGTTGATCGACGCCGCCAGCGGCGCGCATGTCTGGGCCGAGAAAATCGACCGGCCAATAGCGGAAATCTTCGACATTATGGATGATGTGGTGGACGGGCTGGTGACCAGCCTGTGTTCCAGCCTTGGCATGGCCGAGGGTAAACGCGCCGCGCGAGCCAGACCCGAAGATTTGCAGGCCTGGGCGCTGTGTGTGCAGGCCGAGACAACTTATTATTCACAACCCAGCGGGGAATCCCTGCTGGCGGCGGAAAACCTGACCCGCCGGGCGACAGAAATAGAACCGGGCTATGGCCCCGGCTGGGCGCTGCTGGCCCGGCAGCTTTGTTTAAAACAAATTCTGGGTGTGCGCACCGATGGGCTCAGAGACGTTGAGCAAGCCGTGTCATTCGCCAACCAGGCGCTGGGACTGGCGTCAAATGATCCTGTTGTGTTGGGCTATTGTGGATTTGTCCTTGTCCAGACCGGACAGGTCATGCGGGGGATCGAATATCTGGAAAAGAGCCTGGCGTTAAATCCCAATAGCGGCCTGGTCCGGCTTTGGTATGGCCAAGCGCTATCTATGGATGGCAGAGCCGAGGCCGCTATTGCCCAACTGGATATGTTTATGCGCCACTCACCCAAAGACCCCAGCGCCTGGTTAGCGTATATGGCTTATGGTGGTAGTCACCTGCTGCTTGATGACCCGCAGCGGGCGGAACAGTTCGCGCGCAGGGGCGTTAACGTTGCCGCCAACCACCCTGGGCTGCATCTACTGTTAGCCTGTTCGCTTGCGGCGCTGGGGCGTCTGGACGAGGCGCAACAATCAATACGGATTATGCGCCAGTTGGCGCCGGACTGGACTCTTCAGGGTATAGAAAAATTTTGGCGTTTTACGTATCGCAGGCCCGAGGACGCCGAAAAACTCATCGCGCTGACGCGGCAAGCGTGGGTGGAGTAGCGCATACCGCATTGAAGCAGAGTCGTTTTCTGGCCCCCCACCCCAACCCCTCCCCACGAGGGGGAGGGAGGAGAAAGAATGCCTCCCCGCGAGGGGGAGGGAGAACCACCCTACGCCCTACGGGCTTCGGATGGCGAGGGAAGCGCAGAATTCTGCGGAAAAAGCCCCTCCCCCTCGTGGGGAGGGGTTGGGGTGGGGGGCTAGATCAGCCGTTGCCCCAGCCGGCCAGCCAGGTCCTGAATGAATTGCCAGGCGACGCGGCCTGAGCGCGCGCCGCGCGTGGCGGACCATTCGATGGCTGCGGGCCGCCATTCGGCCTCGCTGGCGTTGAGCCGGTAATGCGCCACATAGCCTGCGATCATGTCGAGATAGTCCTGCTGGCTACAGGTGTGAAAACCAAGCCAGAGGCCGAAGCGGTCGGACAGGGACACTTTTTCCTCGACGCCTTCGGAAGGATTGATGGCGGTGGAGCGCTCATTATCGGCCATCTCGCGCGGCATCAAATGGCGCCGGTTCGAGGTGGCGTAGAACAGCACATTATCCGGGCGCCCCTCGATGCCGCCTTCAAGCACCGCCTTCAGGGATTTGTAGCTGGTGTCGGCGGCGTCAAACGACAGATCATCACAGAACAAAAGGCATTGGCGCTGTGTCTCGCGCAGCCCCGCCATCAGTTGCGGCAGGCTGCCGATGTCCTCGCGGTGAATCTCGATCAGCGCCAGCGCGCCGCCGGTCTGCTGGCTGACTGCGGCATGCACCGCCTTGACAAGCGAACTTTTGCCCATGCCGCGCGCGCCCCATAGCAGGGTGTTATTGGCGGGCAGGCCGTTGGCGAAACGCAGCGTGTTCTCAAACAACTGGCCGCGCACATGATCGATGCCGCGCAATAGCGCCAATGGGATGCGGCTTATCTCTGGCACCGGCAGCAAGCGCTGCTGGGCAGGCTGCCAGATATAGCCATCATCCCCGTCCAGTGTGAGTGGGGTGTGGGCGGGCGGACTTAACCGCTCCAGCGCCGCCGCGATGCGCTCCAGCACCGAAGCGTCAGCCGGTTTTAGCTTTGGTTTTTTATCCTGGGTCATGGCCGCGAACCTAACATGCGGGAACACGCCGTCAACCAGCGGTTTGCAAGCGTCTCTGTGACCGGTATAGTCCGCCCGCCGTTAACAAGTTTTATTGGAGCGTTGCCCGTATATGTTTATTACGCCTGCCTTTGCCCAAGCTGCGCCGGGGGGCGCCGGTTCCTTCTTCGAGGCGGCGATTCCGCTGATTCTGGTGTTTTTTATCCTGTACTTCTTTTTAATCCGGCCGCAGCAAAAGAAGGTAAAGGATCACCAGGCGATGATCTCAGCGGTGCGCCGGGGGGATACGGTCATTACCTCGGGCGGTATTGTCGGCAAAGTCTCCAAGGTGCTGGATGAGGGGGAAGTGCAGGTGGAAATCGCCGATGGCGTGCGCGTGAAAATCATCACCAGCACCCTCGCGGCTGTGCGGGCCAAGGGCGAGCCGGCTGCCGATACAAAAAGTTAGGGACGGGTATGCTGCATTTTTCGCGCTGGAAGATCATCGCCATTTCGCTCGTGCTCGGTGTGGGGCTGCTGTTTGCCGCGCCCAATCTGTTCAGTGACGCATTTCTGGCCCAGTTGCCCGATTGGTGGCCAAAACAAAAGATAAGCCTAGGTCTAGACTTACAAGGAGGTTCGCATCTTTTACTTGAGGTGGATGCGGATGCGGTAATCACGGAGCGTCTGCAATCCCTGAGCGAGGAAGCGCGCAGCGTGCTGCGCAAAGAACGGATCGGTTATCAAAAGCTTGGGGTGCGCGAGGGGGTGCTGCGGGTGCAGATACGCGATGCGGCGCAACTGGATCAGGCGCGCAAGCTGTTGCGGGAAATGGATGGCGGCAGCGGTTCGGCGGTGCTGAGCGCGCTTGGTGGTGCGGTTGCCGAACTCGCCATCAGCGAACCTGAAACGCAGGTTATCGAAGTGCGGCTGACCGATGAGGCGACGGCGCGAATCCGCAGTTCCGCCGTACAGCAATCGATTGAGATTGTGCGCCGCCGCATTGATGAATTGGGCACCCGCGAATCAAGCATTCAGCGCGAGGGTGTGAACAGAATCGTGGTGCAGGTTCCTGGGCTGGATAATCCGCAGCATCTGAAAACCATGCTCGGTAAAACCGCTAAACTTAGTTTCCGGCTGCTTGACCAGAGCGTATCGGTGGCCGAGGCGCGCGCCGGGCGGGTTCCGGTTGGCTCGGAAATTCTGCCATCCGATGAGGAAGGCGCGCCGGAGTTTGTGGTGCGCCGGCAAGTCATGGTGAGCGGTGAAAATCTGGTCGATGGGCAACCCTCGACCGACACCCAGACCAATGAACCCATTGTGCTGTTCCGTTTTGACGCCATTGGCGGCAAGCGGTTCGCCGATGTGACCAAGCAGAATATCGGCAAGCCATTCGCCATTGTGCTGGATGGCCGTGTGGTCAGCGCGCCGGTGATCCGCTCGGCGATCCTCGGCGGTTCTGGCCAGATCAGCGGTAATTTTACCTATGAGGAGGCAAACGATCTTTCCATTCTGTTGCGCGCGGGGGCATTGCCCGCGCCGCTTGCAGTGGTCGAGGAACGCGTTGTCGGCGCCGAACTGGGCGCCGATTCGGTTGACCAGGGCCGGACCGCGGCGCTGATCGGATTCGCCGCCGTGGTTGCCTATATGGCGTTGAGCTATGGCCTGTTTGGCTGGTTTGCTAATCTCTCGCTTGCCGCCAATGTGGTGCTGATCGGCGGCGCGCTGAGTTTTCTGCAAGGCACGCTGACCTTGCCCGGGATCGCAGGCATCGTGCTGACCATGGGCATGGCGGTGGACGCCAACGTGCTGATTTACGAACGTATCCGCGAGGAATTACGGGCTGGCAAAACCCCGCTTGCGTCGGTGCAGGCGGGGTTTGAGCGCGCCTATGGCACCATTCTTGACGCCAATATCACGACGTTCCTGTCCACTGCGATTCTGTTTCAGATCGGATCGGGACCGGTGCGCGGCTTTGCCGTTACGCTGGCCATTGGCATTATCACCTCGGTGTTCACCGCCGTCACCGTTACGCGGCTGATTATTGTACAATATTTGCGCCGCCGCCGGCCTGCCCAGATCGTCATTTAGCTGCGGCTACAGAAAGAGAGCACATGTTCCGCCTGAAACTCGTACCCGAAAAAACCAATATTCCGTTTGTCAAAATCCGGCATATAACTTTTTACGCCTCAATTTTTCTGAACATTGCGTCGGTTGTGCTGTTTTTTACCGCCGGTCTGAATTACGGCATTGATTTTCGCGGCGGCACAATGATTGAGATCGGCACCGGGGCGGCCGCCGATCTGGGGCGCATCCGCACGATCATTTCGTCGCTTGGCATCGGTGATGTGCAGGCGCAGACCTTTGGCTCGGATAATGCCGTGCTGATCCGGCTGGAGCAGACGCCAGGCGGCGAAGCGGAGCAGCAAAAAGTTGTCGCCAATGTTAAGGCGTCACTGGACAAGGACTATGGATCGCCAATCACCTATCGCCGGGTTGAACTGGTGGGTCCGAAAGTTAGCGGGGAGTTGGTTGAAGCAGGCATACTCGCGGTGGCGCTCGCTGCCGCCGCCATGCTGGTCTATGTCTGGTTCCGCTTCGAATGGCAGTTCGGCGTCGGCTCGGTCATTGCCCTGGTGCATGACGTGGCCATGACGATCGGAATTTTCTCGTTGCTGCAACTGGAATTTAATTTATCGATTATCGCGGCCATTCTCACCATTGTCGGCTATTCGATGAACGATACGGTTGTGGTGTATGACCGGGTGCGTGAGAATTTACGAAAATACAAAAAAATGCCGCTTGGCGAATTGATCAACTTGTCAATCAATGAAACCCTGAGCCGCACGATTATGACTTCTGTGACCACCCTCATCGCGATGGTGTCACTCTATATCTTCGGCGGCGAAGTGATGCGGGGCTTCACATTCGCGATGATCTGGGGCATTTTTATCGGAACTTATTCGTCAATTTTAATT
>CAMTWQ010000094.1:0-39383 GCA_947085465.1 uncultured Alphaproteobacteria bacterium | reverse complement strand
GTACTGTCTCGTAATTCCAATCGCATGGCCCATCGCGCACCTCCGAATCAAGATGCATGACTTGAATCACATTCCAGCAAAAAAGGGAATCCCCCGCAGAGTCAATTCATCAGGCCGTTGGTATTAGACCATTTTTATCTTGATCGGATTGATTCAATCCGATCAAGAAATGGTCTAGAGCAATCTGCATTAAGTTCGAGCCTCATGGCTCGAACTTAATGCAGATTGCTTGGCATGCGAAACGCCTTTTGATTGATAACGCAGCGCAATTTCCCATAAAAGTAATCTGGTGTTAGTATTTGATTTAAAGTACTCGTGTATTAGCATGCTATAGGTTGGATACTTAGTCATGGGTATAAACGTCTTGGCAAAGATGGCATTGCCAGTATTGTGGATGACGCTGCATCTCGCGTTTTCCAACGCCTGGGCGTTACCGGTCCGCTCCGGGGCTATCATGGAATCTGTAATTGATCATGACTCCTTGACCATAACCGAAGTGGGGGATAGTAGCTTAAACGTGTGGTGGGTGCTTGACCCGCAGTCCAGTCCAGCATTCAACCTATTCCGGAATGCTGTCACGCTTGATTTGACGGGCGTACTAGATAGCGTGGATGGCGATGATCTTTATGGCTTGCAAATTCTTGCTCGGCTGAATTTTGTTTCAAATGATTCCAATCAAGGTGTTAACGATTTTAATTTCACATATTTAACCGGCGCCGACCCAAAGATAATTGAACCAAGCAACACCAGCAGCGTGAGCGACACCCGTGTTTCCAGAGCAGCAGAAAATATTTCAAAATATGATCCATCGCGTAGCTGGGCCAGCAAGGCCATTGAAATAAACGGTATTGATATGGCGCCCGACGCCAAAAAAGAGCCGCCATCATTATTACGTCTGGCGTACAGTACCTACAAATGGGTTGTCCAGTCATTTGGAATTTATGGTAAAATTGGTCTGATGTTCTTTTTTGTCGTCATACTCGCCATAATCATCAAATTTATTGAGACCGAACCGGCTTAGTTTTCCGGTCGCCGCTGTATCTTATATTCATCACTGGCATTCATTTTTTAGTATAGTACCGGCGGCATGCCCCAGTCCCATTATCCGGCGCTTAACCAAAGCCATAAATTTGATGAATAACTATCTAGACGCTGTCTCCCGGCGGCGCACTTTTGCGATTATAGCCCATCCAGATGCGGGTAAAACCACGCTGACCGAAAAACTGCTGCTATTTGGCGGCGCCATTCAGCAGGCGGGCGCGGTCAAGGCGAAGGGCGACCGGCGGCGCGCCCGATCCGACTGGATGAAAGTTGAACAGGAACGGGGCATATCGGTGGCCTCATCGGTGATGACCTTTGAATACGAAGGCTGCACCTTTAATTTACTTGATACTCCTGGCCACGAGGATTTTTCCGAGGACACCTACCGTACCCTTAGCGCCGTTGATAGCGCGGTGATGGTTCTGGATGCAGCAAAGGGTATTGAAGCACAGACCCGCAAGCTGTTTGAGGTTTGCCGGCTGCGCGATGTTCCCATTATCACCTTCGTCAACAAGCTTGACCGTGAAGGGCGCGAACCGTTCGATCTACTAGATGAGGTGGAGCAGGCCCTGGCGCTGAGTGTGACGCCCGCCAGTTGGCCGATTGGCATGGGGCGCGATTTTCTAGGTTGCTATGATCTGTTGAATGACCGGCTGCTGCTGATAGGCCGTGGCGGAACCGATGCGGGTGAGGCTTGTAATGGCGTTGATGACCCGCGCCTGGATACATTGTTGTCGGCAGCAGCTGTTGGTAAACTACGCGAGGATATCGCTATGGTGCGGGGTCTTTGTCCGCCGTTTGACCATCAGGCATTTTTAGAGGGCCACCTGACGCCGGTGTTTTTCGGTAGCGCTGTGAATAATTTCGGCGTGCGGGAATTACTGCATGGGCTTGGCGCCTATGCGCCGTCGCCACGTCCGCGTGCGGCTGCCGAACGGATCATCTATCCGGCAGAGGAACCCGTCACAGGCTTTGTATTCAAAATTCAAGCGAACATGGATCCCAAACACAGAGATCGCATCGCCTTTGTCCGGCTGAGTTCGGGACTATTCAAACGCGGCGCAAAACTGCACCATGTGCGTTCCGGCAAGATCGTGAATGTACATAATCCGGTGCTGTTTCTCGCGCAGGAACGCGAGCTGGCGGAAGTGGCCGTGGCGGGCGATATACTTGGCATCCCAAATCATGGCCTGTTGCGTATCGGCGATGCGCTGACCGAGGGCGAAGTGCTGCATTTCACCGGAATTCCAAGTTTTGCGCCGGAAATTCTGCGCCGGGTGCGCTCTGATGATCCGATGAAGGCCAAGCATCTGGGCCGTGCCCTGGTGCAATTGGCGGAGGAGGGGGCAGGTAGCGCGTTCAAGACCCTGCTCGGTTCCGACTGGATTGTAGGGGTGGTGGGAAGCCTGCAATTTGATGTGCTGGCGGATCGTATCCGAACCGAGTACGCTATTCCCATCAGGTACGAGGACACCTCCATCCATGCAGCGCGGTGGGTTGAGGCGGATGACGCGCTGATGTTGAAGAAATTTAGGGATGAAAACCGTGCGGCAATGGCGGAAGATCATGAGGGACGCCCGGTATTTCTGGCCCGGAATGACTGGCATTTGAACCGCACCGTGCAGGATTGGCCGAGCATACGGCTGATGAATGCTCGTGAACAGACATCAGGTTGAAGATGAGAAAGAAAAAATCCGGCGATACAAGTTTAGTTGATTGGACGGCGCGTCTTCTTTCACTGCGCGCTGAAATCGAGTCCTTGCTTTCCGGTCATGAGGAGCCACGCGCTCAGCCGGAGCTTGAGCAGGAGGTGGGCGACCGTTCGGCGCGGGCAGAGGCCGTGCAGGATCATGAAATGGCGGCTGAAACCACCCGGCGGCGCCATACAGAACTGCATCGTATTGATGCGGCTTTGAAACGGCTGGAAGAAAACATATTCGGTGATTGCGTAACGTGTGGTCAACCCATTAGTCCGGAACGGCTTAATCTCGATCCCGCGACGCCGTTCTGCATCCATCACGCGAAATAGTCAGCGGGGGGCGCTATCTGCTCATGGCCAGGTGACAGGGACGGTAGTGCGCCGAGAAGGCGCACTTTGCTGGCGGCGCTCCAGCCAAGCAGCCAGCGGCCCCCTATGCTGATAATTGGGCTTTTCAGCATCTGCGGCGTCAGCAAAATCCACGCCAAGGCTTCGTCCGCAAGTACCGCGCCTTTCAGCGCCGTCGGCTGGCTGCGCCAGGCCACAGTGCGCCTGTCTATCAATGTTTGCCAGCCAAATGTGTCATTCCAGGAATTTAACGTAGGCAGATCAATGCCATGCGTGTGGAAGTCATGATACTGGTAGCGCAAGCCACGCAGTTCCAGCCAACGCCTTGCCCTGCCGCTGTCGCGGCAGTCCGATCCCCCGAAAACCCGCACCATGTTCAATCCATATGAACTCGTTTGATGAACGCTAATTATTGCATGCGACAGCACCACTGGCATGTGACGAAGATCACATAATGTGATGGTGGTGCGGCCTGAAAATGTGGGCAAGGCTTTCTAAGCTTTCTATTTTTCACGAGCGGCGCTATCATAAGGCATTGAATTAACAGGAGTTATAATGATCGAGACCGTTACGGAAAAATCAAATGCGCCAGATCTGGGCCTATTGCCTGAATGGGATTTGAGCCCGCTCTATCCAGCGCTCGACTCAGCGGCGTTTGAGCAAGACTTTCAACGCGCGGAAACGGACGCCAAAGCGATAGCCGACCGCTATCGCGGCAAAGTTGGCGCATTGGGTGCGTCTGAGCTGGCGACCGCGATCAGTGAATATGAACTAACCCATGACCGGCTTGGCAAGCTGGTTTCGTTTGCCTGGCTGTCTTATCTCACCGACATGGAAAACACAGATATGGGGCGCCGCCTCAGTGATGTGCAGGCGCGCGCCAGCGAGATCGCCTCGGTGCAGATATTCTTCACCTTGGAAATCAACCGTATTGACGATGCGCGGTTTGCCGCGCTGCTGGGGGATGCTGTTCTGGCGCATTACCGGCCCTGGCTTGAGGATGTGCGCATTTTTAAGCCGCATCAGTTATCGGACGAGCTTGAACAAATGCTGGTGGAAAAAAGCGTCAGCGGCCAGGCCGCATGGAACCGCCTGTTTGATGAAACCATTGCGGCGCTGCGCTTTAACGTGCGCGGAAAAGAACTGACCGAGGAAGAGGCGCTGCATCTTTTGTCCGATCAAGACGCAACTCTGCGCGCCGATGCGGCGGCGGAAATAGCAGCAGTGTTCAAGCGCAATGTAAAACTATTCGCGCTGATCACCAACACCCTGGCTAAGGATAAGGAGGTTGAGGATCGCTGGCGGCGCTATCCCGAGCCTGCCACGTCGCGGCATTTATCAAATCAGGTGGAGCCCGAAGTAGTGAATGCGCTGGTGCAATCGGTGCGCGCGGCCTATCCGCGCCTGTCGCACCGCTATTACGCCATGAAGGCGCGCTGGATGGGCAAGGAAAAACTGGCTTATTGGGATCGCAATGCGCCGCTGCCGGATCAGGCGGAACGTAAGATCGGCTGGGAGGAGGCGCGCGAAATGGTGCTATCCGCTTATCGGGGTTTTGCCCCGGAAATGGCGGACATCGGGGAGCGCTTTTTTGATGAAAAGTGGATTCATGCGCCAACCAGGCCGGGCAAAACCAGCGGCGCATTCTCGCACCCGGTAACGCCCAGCGCGCACCCGTTTATCTTAATGAATTATCAGGGCAGAACGCGCGATGTCATGACCCTGGCGCATGAGCTTGGCCATGGCGTGCATCAGGTGCTGGCGGCCGGACAGGGTGCGTTGCTTGCGGAAACGCCGCTAACCCTGGCGGAAACCGCGAGTGTGTTTGGTGAAATGCTGACCTTTCAGGCGCTGCTGAAATCCGCCGCATCAAAGACCGAGCGCCGTCATATGCTGGCCTCAAAAGTCGAGGACATGATCAACACCGTGGTGCGGCAGATTGCATTTTATGAATTCGAGCGTCATGTGCATGACGAACGAAAACAAGGAGAACTGACGCCGGAACGGTTGGGGGAAATCTTTGTCAAGGTGCAAGGCGAAAGCCTTGGGCCGTCTATCGATCTCAGCTCCGGTTATGAAAACCTGTGGTGTTACATTCCGCATTTCATCCATTCGCCGTTCTATGTGTACGCCTATGCGTTCGGCGATTGCCTGGTGAATTCGCTGTTTGCGGTTTACAGTCAGGCGCCATCCGGTTTCCAGGAAAAATACTTCGACATGTTGCGCGCCGGCGGCTCGAAGCGGCATCGCGAACTATTGGCGCCTTTTGGGCTTGACGCCAGCGATCCGGCATTCTGGAACAACGGGCTGTCTCTCATCGAGGGGTTTATCGATGAGCTGGAGTTGGAAATAACTTGAACCGCAAAGCAGCGCTCCGTCATTGGCCTTGACAATATTTTTGCGCCTGGTAGCCAAGCTAAATTGGCGCGCAATGTTCAGCGAAGCGCTAAAACGATTCGATTCGGCCGCACTGGCAAAATGTCAGCGTGCGGCCTTGCCGGCGCCTATGTGCGACCGCTAAAATAAACTTAACTATATCAATTACTTAAACATGCGTGATTACACTTCTTTGTAGCCAGAAACTATTATCAGGAAATCGCTGATGCAAGGTTTACGCTGCGCTTTAGCTTCGACTATATTCCCTCCTGTTGTGAATCGGAGTTTAAAGGGGGCATTTGGAATGGTTGCGGGACATTTACTGCACGGTTCAATGAATATCGGCGCGCATCTTGAAATGCGCCGGTTTTTCTGAGCTAAGTTTTTTCTTTTTCAGCGGGCCGTTTAACACTCCGCTCGTCCGGTTTTAGTTTATGAAAATAGCAATCCTGCGCGAGTGGCGGGCGCATGAAACCCGCGTCGCGGCAACGCCCGAAACGGTAAAGAAACTGGTGGCGCTTGGGCTTGACGTATACGTTGAGCAAGGGGCGGGGGCCGGGTCGTGTTTTTCAGATAGCGCCTATACCCAGGCCGGAGCAATAATTACGCCGTCGTTTGAAGCAGCACTCAATGACGCCGGCATTGTGCTGAGCGTGCAGCGCCCAGCAGTGGAGAAAATCGCCCATATCAAACCTGGCGCTGTGTTGATCGGCATGTTGTCGCCGCATCAAGACAGGTCATGTATCGAGGCCCTGGCGGCGCGCAAGATTGACGCCTTCGCCATGGAGCTGATGCCGCGCATCACCCGTGCTCAGACCATGGATGTGCTGTCGTCGCAATCGAATCTAGCCGGCTATCGTGCGGTGATTGAGGCCTGTAATTTTTTTCCCCGCGCCATGCCGATGATGATGACGGCGGCTGGCACCATCGCACCCGGCCGTGTCATGGTGATGGGGACTGGCGTCGCGGGTTTGCAGGCCATCGCTACGGCGCGCCGCCTGGGCGCCATTGTCTGCGCTACTGACGTGCGGTTTGCCGCCAAGGAGCAGGTGGAAAGTTTGGGCGCAAAATTTGTGATGGTGGAGACGGCCGTGGCAGATAGCTTTGAGACCAAAGCCGGCTACGCAAAAGAAATGTCCGAGGACTATAAGCGTCAGCAAGCGCTGCTGATCGCCAGTACTCTGAGCAAACAGGATATCGTTATATGCACGGCGCTGATCCCCGGTCGCATGGCGCCGGTCCTGATCACGGCTGAAATGGTCCGCTCGATGAAGCCTGGCTCGGTGATCGTTGATATTGCGGTGGAGCAGGGCGGTAATTGCGCCCTCAGCAAGCCGGATGAGGTTGTGGATGTGAATGGCGTCAAGATCATCGGCTATACCAATATGCCGGGCCGCTTACCGGTGGACGCCTCAATGCTCTATTCCAGTAACTTGTTCAGTTTTTTGACGCCGATGATCGCTGAGGGCGGGGAGCTGGCCATAGATTGGCAGGATGAGATTATCACGGGCACGGCGCTAACCCATGCTGGGCGGATCGTGCATCCTTCCTTGCACGCCAGGACAGAATAGGGAAAGCAACCAAGCATGGAAATTGATCCCTTCATATTCCGCCTGTCGATTTTCGTGCTGTCGATTTTTGTCGGCTATTATGTGGTGTGGAGCGTCACTCCGGCTTTGCATACACCGTTGATGGCGGTCACCAACGCGATTTCATCGGTGATAGTGGTCGGCGCGCTGCTGGCGGCAGGCTCTAACCGAGAGCTTGCCTCTGGCGTTTCGGGCATGATCGCCAAGGGCTTTGGCTTTGTGGCGCTGATTTTAGCAGCGGTTAATATTTTTGGTGGATTTCTCGTCACCCAGCGCATGCTTAGCATGTACCGGAAAAAACAGCGCTAGGGTGGCAGTGTGAACGCAAATGTTGCCGCTCTCGCATATCTGGTGTCAGGTATTTTATTCATTCTCGCGCTGCGCGGCCTGTCTTCGCCCGAAACCTCGCGTCAGGGAAATCGGGCAGGCATGCTGGGCATGGGTATTGCTATCGCGACGACCTTGGCGGCGTTGCAGGCGAACGATGCGCTTACCTGGGGGCTGATTCTTGGGGGGCTTGCCATAGGCGGGGGCATCGGCGCGGTAATAGCCAATCGTATCGCTATGACCTCGATGCCGCAACTGGTGGCGGCGTTTCATAGTTTGGTCGGCATGGCGGCGGTGCTTGTCGCCGCCTCGACACTGTATACGCCGCTGTCATATGGCCTCGGCTTTGCTGGTGCGATCAAACTGGGGAGCCTGATTGAAATGTCGCTGGGCGCCGCCATCGGCGCCATTACCTTTTCCGGCTCTATTGTCGCATTCGCTAAATTGCAAGGACTGGTGTCGGGCGCTCCGTTTGTATTTCGCGGCCAGCATTTTCTCAATGCGTTGCTGGGGCTGACATTGCTTGGATTGCTGATCGCGTTTTGCGGCAGCGAATCCCACGTCCTGTTCTGGGGCATGTGTTTGCTCGCGCTGATCATCGGGGTGACGATCATCATCCCGATTGGCGGCGCCGACATGCCGGTGGTTGTGTCGATGCTGAATTCCTATTCCGGTTGGGCGGCGGCCGGGATCGGGTTCACATTGGAGAATTCCGCGCTGATTATCACCGGGGCGCTGGTCGGATCCTCGGGCGCCATTCTCTCCTATATTATGTGCAGGGGCATGAACCGCTCGTTTTTCAGCGTCATTCTGGGCGGTTTTGGCGCCGATGACGGCGCGGGCACAAGCGGCGTACTGGAAACCCGCCCGGTGAAGCGCGGCAGCGCGGAGGATGCTGCGTTTATTTTGCGCAACGCCGGCTCGGTGATCATTGTGCCAGGCTATGGGATGGCGGTGGCGCAGGCTCAGCATACGCTGCGCGAAATGGCCGATTTACTCAAAAAAGAGGGGGTGAAGGTGTCCTACGCCATTCATCCGGTTGCCGGGCGGATGCCGGGCCACATGAATGTGCTGCTTGCAGAGGCCAATGTGCCATATGATGAAGTGTTTGAGCTTGAGGACATCAACAATCAGTTTCCAACCGCTGATGTGGCGTTCGTCATTGGCGCCAACGATGTGACCAATCCGGCCGCCAAAACCGACACCGCCAGCGCCATCTACGGGATGCCGATCCTTGACGTGGAAAAGGCCCGCACCGTGTTGTTCATCAAGCGCGGCCTGGGATCGGGCTATGCGGGTGTGGAGAACGAGTTGTTTTTCCGGGACAACACCATGATGTTGTTCGGTGACGCCAAGAAGATGGTCGAGGGCATCGTCAAATCGCTCTAAAGCTGCTATAATAGGCGTATGGCCATCCGCAAAATCGCCCGTATGGGCCACCCCATTTTACGCCGCAGGGCGCGCCAGGTCAGCCATGCGCAGGACCCGGAAATTCAGCGTCTCATCAATGACATGATCGAGACGATGATTGACGCCAATGGGGCGGGTCTCGCAGCGCCGCAGGTATATGAGGATTTGCGGCTGGTGATATTTCAGGCTCCGTCAGATCGCGCTACAGAGGCTTCGGACGAGGAAGCCTTTGATCATACCGCGCCGCTCACGGTGCTGATTAATCCTGTGATCGAAGTTCTGGGCGATGACATGCAATCCGGTTGGGAGGGTTGCCTGTCGGTGCCGGGGCTGCGCGGTGTTGTGCCGCGCCATACACATATCCGTTATTCGGGGCTTGACCGGGAAGGCAAACCGTTGTCGCGTGAGGCGCGCGGATTTCATGCCCGCGTCGTGCAGCATGAGTGTGATCATCTTGATGGGGTATTATATCCTAGCCGGATGAGCGATCTCAGCCTGCTTGTGTTTGAAAGCGAAATTCCGCACTTGATGGCGGAACTGAACCGTGCGGATGAAACGGAATGATTGAAAGTCCCGATCACTTTTCCGCTGCGCGGCTGGCGATATTGCTGGCGGCGCTTCCCCATGCGCCATTTGATGGCTGGTCGGACCGCCTGTTGCAGCGGGCGGTCAAAGAATCTGGTGTTGAGGAAGGCGTGTCGTTGCTGTCGTTTCCCAATGGGCCGATGGATTTGCTCGAATATTTCTGGTCCAAAATTGACGGCGATCTGAGCGCCGCGATTTCGCAGCGGGCATTGCATAATACGCATTTATCACAACGCATCGCTATCTCCTTGCGGCTATATATTGAACTCTTACGTCCGCATCGTGAGGCGGTGCGACGGGCGCTGGCGTTGCAGGCGCTGCCGCATAATGCGCCATCCGCCGCCGCCTGCCTGTACCGCACCGTTGATACAATGTGGCGCGCCGTGGGCGACACATCGGCGGATTTCAGTTTCTATACCAAGCGGGCGTCGCTGGCGGCGGTGCTTGGCGCAACGGTCACCTTCTGGCTTGGAGATGACAGCGATGATATGGCGGTGATCGACGCCTTCGTTGGCCGGCGTATTGGCGATATTATGCGTTTTGAGCAGGTTAAGGCGCGCGCCAAGGGGATTGTGCAGTTATTGCCGTCTCCAGCGCGGATTTTAGGCCGTTTATTCGGACATGCAGGTTGAAGAGTTCGCCTTTGCCGATCCGATTGAGGTTTTTGCGCCACTAGCGCACCGGCCCTGGTCACTGCTGTTTGATTCATCCCGCATGGATGCGAACCTGGGACAGTATGCGTTTATCTGCGCCGATCCGTTTCTTGCCCTGACTTGTAACAAAGGCGTGCCTGCGGTGAACGGCCAAGTGCAGATCGGTGATCCGTTCATGCTTCTGGAAAAACTCTTACGGCAATTTGCGCGGCCCGCCATGCCTGGTTTGCCGCCCTTTCAAGGCGGCGCTGGAGGGTATCTCGGCTACGAGCTTGGCGGCTTGCTTGAGCAGCTTCCGGTCCCGCAGAGTAATGATATGGGCCTGCCGGACATGGCGGTTGGATTTTATGATGTTGTGCTGGCGTTTGACCTGATTACCCGGCGCGCATGGCTGATGGCGCAGGACGATATGGATGCGCGAACATCAGAGCGCGCGCAAATTTTGCGCCAATGCATAGCGCAGGCGCAGCCGCTTCCTGAATTGGTTAATGCGGCGGCTTTATCCTGGACAGTGAATTTCACCAGGCCTAAGTATGAACAGGCGGTCAAGCGTGTCATCGAATATATTCTGGATGGTGATATTTTTCAGGCGAATATCGCCATGCGTTTTAACGTTGCCTTGCCGGAAAATTTTAAGCGCTTCGATTATTACCGGCGGCTGCGGTCGATTAATCCAGCGCCATTTGCGGCTTTTTTTGAACTGGGTGAATTTGCAATCGCATCCTCCTCGCCCGAGCGATTTATGCGTCTTGCAGGCAACCGTATAGAGGCGCGGCCGATAAAGGGCACACGTCCACGCGGCATTAATCCTGCAGAAGACGCCGCCCTGGCGAAAGCCTTATGCGAGAGCGAAAAGGACCGGGCGGAAAATATCATGATTGTTGATCTGCTGCGCAATGATTTAAGCCGTGTCTGCGAAGATGGCAGTGTCGATGTTCCTGCGCTCTGCGCGCTTGAGAGCTTTGCCAGCGTGCATCATCTGGTTTCAAGCGTGACAGGAACGCTTCGCCCCGGGCTTGGGGCCGTTGATGTGTTGCGCGCGGCGTTTCCCGGCGGCTCGATCACCGGCGCGCCAAAAATACGCGCCATGCAAATTATTTCAGAAATCGAGCCACACGCGCGCGGGCCCTATTGCGGCGCCATTGGCTATATTGGCTTTGACGGCGCGATGGACATGAATATAGCCATTCGTACAGTGGTGCTGGAGAAACAACGGGCGGTGTTTCATGCGGGTGGCGGTATCGTGGCGGATTCGATTCCTGCGTGTGAATATGCGGAATGTTATGATAAGGCGCGGGCGCTGCTGACGGCATTAGGCGTTAAACCCGGGGATGGGATGCGCACATGATTTTGCTGATCGATAATTATGATTCCTTTGTCCATAATCTGGCGCGCTATGCTGGGGAATTGGGATATGAGCGGCGTGTCGTGCGCAATGATGCGATTAAGCTTGATGAGATTGCCGGTCTGACGCCGCTGGCGATTATCATTTCTCCTGGCCCCTGCGCACCGGATCAGGCGGGGATTTCCCGCGATGTGGTGCGCGCGTTCTCGGCGCAAATTCCGATCCTCGGCGTGTGTCTTGGTCATCAGGTGATTGCAGAATGTTTTGGCGGCCGGGTGCGCCGCGCGTTGCAGCCGCGCCACGGCAAGGCCTCAATGATCACCCATGACGGGCTGGACATTTTTGCGGGTCTGCCAAATCCCATGGAGGTTGGCCGGTATCATTCGCTGGCGGTTGATGTTCCCAATAACGGGCCGCTGCGCATTACCGCGCGCGCGGAAGATGGCGAGATCATGGGGCTTTCCCATGCCAGCTTGCCGGTGCGCGGGGTGCAATTTCACCCGGAATCGATTTTGACTTCAAACGGCCATGCGCTGCTGGCCAATTTTCTGCGTCTGGCGGAACGCTGGAATGCGGAATTTGCGCGGGGGGCGGCATGATTTGCTGGCTTAACGGAGCATTCCTTGACATTGCAAGCTCGCGGATTGACCCCCGTGACCGGGGATTTTTGCTGGGGGATGGCGTTTTTGAAACTATGCTGGCCGAAGCGGGGCTGGTGCGGCGCGTGCGGCGGCATCTTGCCCGGCTGCATCGGGCGGCGGAACTGCTCGCCATTCCCCTGCCGTTCAAGGATGATGAAATTCTTGACGCCATGCAGCACCTGCTGGTTGAAAACCAATGCGGGCAAGGCCGCGCCGCCCTGCGCCTGACATTAACGCGCGGGGTTGGCGCGCGCGGCGTTACGCCGCCGGATACTCCAAAACCGTTGTTGCTGATTACCGCAGCTTCAGCGCCGCCGCCGCCAGAACATTTGCGCGTCATACTGGCAACCTATGTCCGTAATGAAAAATCAATCAGTTCACGGATTAAAAGCCTTAATTATCTGGATAATATTATGGCGCGGCGCGAGGCGGCATTGCGCGGTGCGGATGAAGCGCTGATGTGTAACAGTGCAGGCGCTTTGGCAGGCGCAAGCGCCGCCAATGTCTTTGTTGTCTATGATAATGTGATATTCACGCCATCACTGGACGAAGGCGCATTGCCGGGTGTTATGCGCGCCGTGGTGATTGATGCGGCAAAAGATTTGAATATACCTCTGCGTGAGGCACGCATTGATCTCGCCGCGCTTGATGCAGCGGCGGAGATTTTTCTTACCAATGCTTTGATTGGCGTTTGTCCACTGGTGGAAATTGACGGTCGCGCCATAAAGCCCGGCTCGCTTACGGGCGCCTTGCGCCAGCGCGCGGCCAAAATGGATTAAATTTTCTCACGCACGGAATTGGCGGCTTGAATATGGCCGCCCGTATAGCGCTCGAAATTCTTTTCAATCTCGCTAAGCTTGTATAGGTAATTCACCATGATCCCATGGGATTGCCGCATGCCATTGGCCGAGCGATCACCAAGCCAATTGATGCGCTCCAGCCGCGCGCCGTTGCTCAGATGAAAATGCGCCACCGGGTCGTGCGCGCGTCCCCCCGCGCGTTGCGCCTGCAGCAGATACCGCGCGCATAAGCGGGTGAGTACGGGCTGAAGCGCTTTGGACTTTCGTGTGTCGTTTACCCAGTCGCGGTCTGCAAGGAGAGATAGCAGGGCGGCGCCCGCATTCTTGTCGCCTGCCAGGGCCGTTACTGGCAGGACTTCGGATATTGGCAGCGCGGGGATAAAATCGTTCGCAGATTCCGCCAGCCAGGCGGCAAAGCCAGGCGCCGGCGAAAGGGTGGCGAAAGTTTTCAGTTTCGGAAAACTCAGCCGCAACTCATTGACAACGCGCTTGATCAGAAATTCTCCGAAACTGACGCCGGCAAGTCCGGCTTGCGCATTTGAGATAGAATAGAAAATCGCCGTATCAGCCTCATCCGGGTTGCTCGCTACGGCGCTTTCATCAAGCAAATCATGGATATTATCGGCCATGCCGTTGACCAGGGCGACCTCGACAAAAATCAATGGCTCCCCGGGCATGGAGGGATGGAAAAATGCAAAACACCGGCGGTCGGAATCGAGCCGGTTTTTCAAATCATCCCAGGATTGGATCGCATGCACGGCCTCATAGGCGATGAGTTTCTCCAATAATGCCGCCGGTGAATTCCAATCAATGGTGCGAAGCTCCAAAAATCCCGCATCGAACCATGACGCCAATAATTCGCGCAACTCATCGGCAAACGGAGACAAAACTGGTTCTGTGCGCGCAAAGCGCAACAGATCGGCGCGCAGATCGGCCAGAAATTTTACTCCCGCTGCGATCGTATTGAAGCGTTTCAATAACTGCATACGCGGCGGGTCAAGCAGCCTGCGCAGTTTTTGCCCGGCGGCGGCTATGGCTGCGGTGTCGGTTGCTTGCGTCAGTTTTGCGCTTGCCTGGCGCACGGCGTCGTGATCGATGGCGTAATGTGTGGCCAGCAGGCCAAGAAAACGTTGCCGGCCGGTATCTGAAAGCTCCAGGTAAATGCGCCCGATTTCCACTGCTTGCGCACGCGCGGCAACTTCACCGCCGCGCGCCGCCAGGCAAGCATCCACCCTTGCGCGCAGCAAATCCATGTCTTCAGGCGGCAGGTCGGGGCGCGGGTTTCCAGTAAGGCGCATGCGCGCAGCGCCGGTGATTTCACGCAACGCGCGGGCGATCCGCCCTCCGGCGGCGCCAAGAAAACGCGGGCTCAAATTAGTTTCTGGCATACCAGGGTCATCCAGGTTTTTATTTTTTGGTGGCATAACTTACGCAATAATATCTGGGTATAACATGTCTTCGATACGGAATATTTCATCTCTCAGGCGCAGGCGTTTTTTCTTTAGCCGCTGCAATTGCAACTGATCATTATGCGGAGTTTGTTGCAATGCTTCGATTGCCGAATCCAGGTCGCGGTGCTCCTGTCGCAACTCAAGCAGCCGGCTGGTCATGGCTTCGTTATTGTTCATCAATCGTGCTTTTTCGCCTTGGCCATAGCGGTAAGCTGCTCGGGAGTGGCCTCGGTTTGGTGTTTGCTGCGCCATTCTTCATAGGGCATGCCATATACAAGCTCACGCGCTGTGTCACGGGACAACGACAGCCCTTTTTGCTCGGCGGCTTCTTTGTACCAATCCGAAAGGCAGTTGCGGCAAAATCCCGCCAGGATCATGAGATCGATATTTTGAACCTCCGGGCGGCTGGCCAGATGGCTGGTCAGGCGGCGGAATGCGGCCGCTTCCAATTCTGTTTGGGTTTGCTTATCCATCGTTCTGTCTCGTTTCCGGTTTGTGACATGCTGTAATTATAGGGCGGAGCACTGCCTCCAGCCGCTCAGCCCAGGCCTGCGCCGCAGGGGGGGTAGCGATTAAATCCTGCCGTAATTCAATGAGCGCATGCGGCAAGCCGTTACTCGTGCCGTGCCGGTACATGGTATCCCCAACCAGTTCGCCGGAATAGGGAAGATTATCTCCGACGCACAAATCGGTATCGGCCCTAAGCGCGTCAAGTAGCGGCAAGGCAATGCGGCCATCCTTGTCCCATAAAATGCCCGTGTGCCACGGGCGCTGGCGGCCATGAAACACCGGAGTGAAACTGTGCATGGATAACAGCACGGGTGCTGTGCCCAGGGTGATGGCGGCGGCGATCCGCGCGGCTATGGCGTTATGATAGGGCTGGTAATATTTTTCCATGCGCGCGTCTCTCTCTGCCTGATCAACGTATCGATTGCCAGGGATGATCGCGCCGTCAGAAAGTTTCATCACTAAGGTTGGGTCGTCCGCACCCCGGTTCGGGTCAATCAGCAGCCGGGAAAAATTGGCCAAAATCGCAGGTGCATTCAGTCGCTTTGCCAGCGCCGTTGTCAGAGAGGCAGCGCCGATATCCCAGGCTATGTGCCGCTCAAATTCACAGGCTGGCAGGCCAAGCCCGTCATACTCAGGGGGCACACGATTGCTGGCATGATCGCAGACCAGCAGAATGGCGGGATCGCCATTGGGATTAAGTATTTGAAAGGAATGTCCTTCGCTTAGCGGCATTTGGAGTTCGGCCTGTTTGCTTATTTAGCTATGCGGTTGTGGCTTGTTGTAGGGTGAAGAATATGCACCTTGAATCGCACACAATAGTTACGGTCAGGTAATGGAGATAGGCTATTCAAGCAATCCCCAGCTTTTTTTGCGGCAACTTTATGCAATTGCTGTAGATGCGGTGCGTCCGGCGGCCTGTTTACCAGCGGCGCTGGCGGAATTGCCGCCGCCCCGGGGGAATATCCTTGTCCTGGGGGCTGGCAAAGCTGCCGCTGAGATGGCCCAGGTGGTGGAGGATTTTTACGGCATAGAAAGACTGAGCGGCCTGGTGATCACCCGCTACGGCCATGGCGCGCCAACCCGCCGCATCGAGGTGGTTGAGGCGGCTCACCCGTTGCCTGATCGGGCGGGTGTGGCGGCGGCGCGCCGCATTTTACGGCTGGCTCAACAAGCGGGCGAAAACGATTTGGTGCTTTGCTTATGGTCTGGCGGGGGCTCAGCTTTATTGGCCCTGCCGGCGCCCGGGGTACGGCTGCGGGAAAAAAGGGCAATAACCAAAGCCCTGCTCGCCTCTGGTGCGCCGATTCAGGACTTTAACTGTGTGCGCAAGCATCTTTCAGCCATTAAGGGCGGCCGTCTTGCCGTCGCCGCCTGGCCAGCACGGTTGCATAGCCTGGCGATTTCTGATGTGGCGGGGGATGATCCATCCGTGATTGCGTCCGGGCCAACAGTGGCGGATCCCAGTACGCGGGAGCAGGCGTTGAGGATTTTGGCGCGCTTGCGCCTGCGGCTTCCGGAATCGGTCGCCAGGCGCTTGCAGTCCCCGGAGAGTGAAACCCCAAAACCCGGCGATCCGCGCCTGGGACGCTCAGACTACCGCATTATCGCCCGGGCGGCGGACGCATTGAATGCTGCCGCAAGCTTCGCAAGGACAGCCGGGATAAATCCTGTTCTGCTCGGCGCTGAGATCGAGGGTGAAGCGCGCGAGGTTGCTAGGCGTCATGCGGAAATAGTCCTGGATTATTTAGCCGCCGCCAAGCCAGTATTGTTGCTTTCGGGTGGAGAACTGACCGTAACCCATGACGGGCGCGGCGGCGCGGGCGGGCGTAATCAGGAATATGCCCTGGCGCTGGCGATGGCGCTCAACGGCGCCGCTGGAATCCACGCTCTAGCCTGCGATACGGACGGTATTGACGGGCAGGCGGGGGATGATCCTGACGCAGCAGGCGCTGTTATCGGGCCGGATACGCTGTCCCTGGCGGGCGCATCAGGTCTTGACGCGCAAGCATTTCTTAAGCATCACGATGCTTATGCTTTCTTCAAGGCCGTTAACGGGCTAGTCGTATGCGGGCCGTCACGCACCAACGTCAATGATTTCCGCGCGATTTTGATTACGCCAGACAGCTAGCATAAAGGAGCGTCATGCATCGTAATCGTAAAGTGAAGATACTAGCGACTCTTGGGCCTGCAAGCGCTAATCCGGAAATGATTCGTAAATTATTTACCGCAGGCGCCGATGTTTTTCGCATCAACATGAGCCACACCAGCCACGAAGCGGCCAGCGCTATGCATGCAATGTTGCGTGAGGCCGAGGAGGAGCTAGGCCGTCCCATAGGCATTCTCGCCGATTTGCAGGGACCAAAGCTGCGCATCGGCGAAATAAGCGGCGGCGAGGCCGAGCTAACCGGCGGACAAAGTTTCCAGCTTGATTTGCGTCCGGCGGCTGGCGACACTTCGCGCGCGCCACTGCCACATCCGGAAATATTTCAGGCGCTGAAGCCTGG
This sequence comes from uncultured Alphaproteobacteria bacterium, assembly GCA_947085465.1. Lineage (GTDB taxonomy): Bacteria > Pseudomonadota > Alphaproteobacteria > UBA11222 > UBA11222 > CAMTWQ01. The sequence goes on along the minus strand of CAMTWQ010000094.1, from coordinate 22,104 downwards.
TTCGGTGCTGCTCATTGACGATGGCCGCATCCGGTTGAAGATTGAATCCGTTTGTGAAGAAGTGGCCAGCGTGCGGGTTGAAATTGGCGGAGTGCTAAAGTCGCGCAAGGGGGTCAATCTCCCTGATGTGGTGCTGCCATTGAGCGCCCTGTCACCGAAGGACCGCGCAGATCTTGCACATGTGGCGAGTTTAGGGGTCGATTGGATTGCGCTTTCCTTTGTGCAACGGCCTGAAGATGTGATTGAAGCGCGACGGCTGATCGGCGGGCGCGCGGGCGTGATGGCGAAGATCGAAAAGCCAGCGGCGCTTGAGCATCTGGAGAAAATTATCGAGAATTCTGACGCAATCATGGTGGCGCGCGGCGACCTTGGCGTGGAACTGCCGGTAGAGCAGGTGCCCGGCTGGCAAAAACAAATCACCCGTGCGGCGCGCACCGCTGGAAAACCGGTTGTCATCGCCACGCAAATGCTCGAGTCAATGATTGACGCGCCGTTCCCAACCCGCGCCGAGGTGTCGGATGTCGCCACCGCCGTGTTCGAAGGCGCGGATGCGGTGATGCTTTCGGCTGAGTCAGCTTCCGGAAAATATCCTGTAGAAGCCGTGACCATGATGGACCGGGTGGCGCAACGGGTAGAAAGCGATCCAAATTACGATTCGATACTGCATGCGGGTAGCGCGCAGCCGCAATCCACATCGGCAGACGCAATCGCCAATGCGGCGCAGCAAGTGGCGCAAACAATCAACGCCTCGGCGATCGTTAGTTTTACGACATCTGGTTCGACAGCTTTGCGTGTGGCGCGCACCCGGCCCAAATCCCCTATCCTCGTGCTGACTCCGAGCATTGCCACGGCCCGCCGGTTATCACTGATCTGGGGCTGCCACTGCGCCCAGGCTGAGGACGTTGCGAGATTTAGTGAAATGGTCGCCACGGCGTCGCGTATCGCCTTTCAGGAGCGTTTCGCGCGTAGCGGCCAGCGCATTGTGATCACCGCAGGCGTTCCGTTTGGCACGCCGGGCGCCACCAATGTGCTGCATATCGCGCTGGTGGGCGGCGGCGGTCAGCGGCCCGAAATTCCCTGAATTTCAGCCACTTTACGGGCGAGCTCGGTAATCGCTGCGACGACTTTATCGGGCTGCGCGTGGTGTGGCATATGTCCTACGCCTGGCAGCACCACCAATTCCGATCCAGCGATTTGTTTGTGCAGCTTATATGCATGAGTTTCCGGCGATACGGATCGATCAGAATCGCCGGTAATTATTGTAATCGGCGTTAGCGATGTTTGAATTTCGCCATAGCGCTTTTTTTGCGCCACTAGAAAATCGGATAGTTTACGCATATCCTCCGCATTGGCGCGCCAATTATCCGGTCGCGTTAAAAGCGCAAGCCCTGCTTCATGGGCGTATCCTGGTTGCGGTGTATTCGGAAAAAAATTCCGCGCGATAGCCGTTTCAGCGCTAAGTTGAAACCCTGGCGCCAGCAGTGTGTTGACGAACAGATCACCCCACAGTGGAATGGCTGGCCAGGTATTGTAAAACCGTGGTTCGCTGCGCCATGGTTGCGATGCGCCTGCGAGCACCACAGCGCCGCCGATGTCCTGCGGATAATCCAATGCATAGGCGAGCGCCACCGATCCCGCCCAAGAATGGCCGGCCAGTATGGGTTTGCGAATGCCCATCCCTGTCAGGGCTGCATGAATTAGCCGCGCCTGTTCCACCGGATTTGCCGGGTTTACCCATTTGCCCGAGCCGGCGCCACTACTGCTGGCGCCAGTAAAGTCATTTTCCGCCATCCGCTGGCTGTAACCATGACCTGGCCGGTCGATGGCGATTACCCGAAAATCCCGTGCCAGCGGTTCAAATATGCTGATGGCGAAATCGCGTAAATTGCTGCTGGCGCCATGCAGCAGGATAATCGTTTGCCGGCCGTCAGCGGGCGCAGTGTCTTTAGCGCTATCGAGGTAATGCATTTTTACCCTATCGGCCCAAACGAAGCGGCCAAGCGGGGGATAATCAGAAATAGCGCTGCTAGCCGCCTGTTTGCTGTACACGAATAGGACGCCAAATAGCCCAGTCACTAGCCATAGTAAGCTCGTCATAAACCCTCTCACTAAATACCGCGTCCTTTGACGGAAGGTTCCAGTTTCCGGGCCTGTTCGGCAATAGTAGAAAGATGTGGATTGAGCTTGAGCGCCATCTGGAAGGCGCTCAGCGCCCGTTTATCCTCGCCCAGCGCCGTCATGATCGTGCCAAGCCCCGACAGCGCGCTAAAATGCCGGGGTTCAAGCAGTAACGTGCGCTCAAGATCTTTCAACGCGCGGGGATAGTCGTCTTTTAGATAATAGACTGTGGCGCGTCTGTTCCAGCCCTCGGAGAAATCTGGCGCTATGGCTATGACATGATCAAAAATGGCGATGGCTTGGTCAAATTTTTCGGCGTCCATCATCTGTGCGCCGCGTTGCATCAGCAGATCGATGGTGGCGCTTCCCGAATTATTCCATATGTCGCGGATTTCCTGCTCAGCGTCGCGAATTTCGCCAGCCGCAATTTCGGGGGCCGCAAGCTTGGCGAACAGAAGATTAAGGCGAGGATCTTTTTGATCCGCCTGCGCGCCGGTAGCCGTTAACAGAACCAATATAAGCGCCGCCCCGACCGTCGATATGGCTTTCAGGTAAATCATGGCGCGATAATAGTGTATATGACGGTAAAGTGAATAGGTTTTGAATGGGGCTATTTTTTGGCGGCTTGCGGGGGACCGCTTGTTTCGCTATCTAATGTGCAGGGGATTTATTGGACCGTATGAAAACTGAAGATGATTGAAGTTGAAAATCTGGTGAAACGGTTCGGGACGCTGATCACAGCGGTGGACCGGGTCAGCTTTCGCGTCGGCAAGGGGGAGGTCTTGGGTTTTTTGGGGCCTAACGGCGCCGGAAAGTCGACCACCATGAAGATGATTACCGGATTTCTTGCCCCCAGTTCGGGGGCGATCCGGGTGCTTGGGCGTGATATTTCCGTTGATCCAATAACGGTAAAGGAGAATATCGGTTATCTGCCCGAGGGCGCGCCAGCCTATCCAGACATGACGCCGCATGAATTTCTGCACTTTGCCGCTGAGGTGCGCTGTCTCCCAAAACAGCTTCGCGCCGGGATGATTGCGGTGGCCGTGGCGCGCACACAACTGGGCGGGGTGCTTGATCAACCGATAGAGACCCTCTCCAAAGGTTTCAAGCGCCGTGTTGGCCTGGCGCAAGCCATCCTGCATGATCCGCCGGTGCTGATCATGGACGAGCCGACCGATGGCCTTGATCCCAATCAAAAACATGCGGTGCGCCAGCTTATTCAAACCATGTCGCAAGAAAAGGCGATCATCATTTCCACGCATATTCTGGAAGAAGTGGATGCGCTGTGTACGCGGGCGCTGATCATTGATCATGGCCGTATTGTCGCGGATGGCACGCCAGCGGCGTTAACCGCCCGGTCGCGACATCATAATGCGGTGCATATCGCTTTTGACTCCGGGGACGCTGAACGCCTTCGCACAGCGCTATCGCAAATGCCGGGTGTGGCCAGCATCGAAACCGCGCCGGCTGCACCTGGCCAAGTCGCCTTAATTATCATTCCCGAAGCAGGCATAACTCTCGTCGATTCGATTGGCGCGCGCGCGCGCGCCGGGGGATGGCCATTGCATCATATCTATGCCGAAGCGGGGCGGCTGGACGAAGTGTTCCGTTCCCTGACAACGGGTGATGCGCCATGAACCGGCTTGGCGCAGTGTTGAAGCGCGAGTTTTTGGGCTATTTCGCCACGCCGCTCGCGTATATTTTTATCGTCATCTTTTTGTTTATGACGGGCCTTACGACGTTTTACCTGGGCGCTTTTTATGAGGCCGGGGAAGCGAGCCTGAAAAATTTCTTTGCCTTTCATCCCTGGCTGTATCTGTTTCTCATCCCCGCCATTTCCATGCGCCTATGGGCGGAGGAACGCAAATCCGGCACCATTGAATTGCTGCTGACCTTGCCGGTTCCATTATGGGCCGTGGTGCTTGGAAAATTTTTTGCCGCATGGATTTTCACCGCGGTTGCGTTATCGCTCACCTTTCCCATTTGGCTGACGGTCAATTATCTTGGCGATCCCGATAATGGCGTGATTGTGGCTGGTTATATTGGCAGTCTGCTAATGGCGGGGGCTTATCTTTCCATCGGCGCCTGCTTGTCGGCTACAACACTCAATCAGGTGATTGCCTTTGTTTTGACGGTATCGGTGTGCTTTCTGTTTACGGTCAGTGGTCTGCCAATGGTGCTGGATTTCTTTAGCGCCTGGGCGCCCCAGGCGCTGCTTGGCACGATTGCCTCGTTCAGCTTTCTCACCCATTTCGAGGCCATAACCAACGGCGTGATCGATCTGCGCGATGCGGTGTTTTTCGCTTCTCTGATCGGCGCATGGCTGCTGGCGAATGCGGTCGTCGTCGAAATGAATAAGGGCGGGTGAGCGCGGATGAGCCGTAATCTTAACGCCGCGCTGACGCTTATCCTCGCCGCCATATTGTTTCTGTCAGTGAATCTGCTGTCTAACACGGTGCTGCATTCGGCGCGCTTCGATTTGACCGAAGACAAGCTTTATACATTGAGTGCGGGCACTCTTGGCGTGATAAGCAAGCTTGACGAGCCGGTGCGCCTGCAATTTTTCTATTCCGAACGCCTAGCGAGCGAGGTTCCCGGCGCACCCGCTTATGGCCAGCGCGTCAACGATATGCTGAGGGAATTTGAAGTTAACGCCGACGGCAAGCTCATTCTTGAAATCACAGATCCCGAACCCTTCAGCGAAACGGAGGAGCGCGCCGCTTCGTCCGGCTTGCAGGGCATGGAGACGGCGGGCGGCGATAAATTTTTCCTTGGCCTGATCGCCACCAACATGGTTGATGGAAAAGAGGTGATTCCATTTTTTACCCAGGATCGCGAACAGTTTCTCGAATATGACATCACCCGGCTGATCGCCAAACTATCGAACGCCAAGAAGCCAAAAGTTGGGGTGCTCACCGGCCTGCCACTAGATATTGGCAAGGGTGGCATGGAGTCGGTGATGCGCGGCGAAATTGCACCGTTCGTATTGTATGAGCAGATACGCGAGATTTACGACGTTGAAATGCTTGCCCAGCAATTTACTGAAATTAATAAAAATATTGATCTGCTGCTGATTGTGCAGCCGCGCCCGCTTGACGATCTGACCCGATACGCCATCGATCAATATGTGCTGCGCGGCGGCCGGGTGATAGCGTTTACCGACCCAATTTCTGAAGTAGCCAAACCTGCGGGGCGCACAAAAAATCCGCTTAGCTCACCAGAGAGCGTATCACCGCCGTCGTCACTGCCCGATTTGTTTAAGGCGTGGGGGGTGGAGATGGATCCAAACCACATCGTTGGCGATGTGACGTATGGCCAGCGGGTGACGGTCGATTATTTGAATGAGCAGCGGGAAGTAGCCTATGTCGCCTGGCTGGGCTTGCCCGAGGAGGCGTTTAATAAAGCCGATCCGGTAACCGGCGATCTGCGTCATGTAAATATGGCGATGGCCGGGCATTTGCGGAAAATTGATGGCGCCGCCACAACCCTGACGCCGCTGATCACCTCCAGCGATCAGTCCGCACTGATCGAGGCGGCCATGAAGCTGCGCCGTGCGCCAAATCCGATAGACTTGTTGCGTGATTTTAAGCCGGATGGGGGGCGTTATGTGCTTGCGGCGCGCCTGGCGGGGCCAAGTAAAAGCGCTTTTTCCGGGCCGCCGCCATTGCCCAAGGACGCAAGTCCTGAATTGCTTGAGACATATAAGTCTATGCCGCCGTATTTGGCCGAAGCCCAACAGCCAATCAATGTCATAATAGTTGCCGACAGTGATTTGTGGGATGACCGCTGGTGGGTGGAAACCAGCGAGGTTCGAGGTCAACGGGTGGCTGTGCCGCGCGCCGATAATGGCAATCTGGTGATGGCGGCGATCGATAATATGACCGGGTCGGGCGACCTGATATCCCTGCGCAGCCGGGCGCGCACCACCCGCCCGTTCACCGTAGTGCAGGATTTATTGCACAACGCGGAATTGCGGTATCTCTCGGTTGAACAGGAATTAAAGGATGAGCTCAGCCAAACCGAGCGCCGTTTGGCGAGCATGGAGCGGCCAACGGCGGGCGCGCCTAAGCCTGAGGGCGGCGCGGGAGAATCATTCCTGAGCGCAGAACAAACCGCTGAAATTGTACGCGCCCGCGCGGAGGTGCTAAAGACCCGGAAGGCGTTGCGTGAGGTGCAACACTCGCTGCGCCAGGATGTGGATTCGCTGGGCGCGGTGTTGCGTTTTGTCAATATTGGCTTGATGCCCCTCATCGTGATGCTGCTGGCGTTGTTGCTGGGACGGCTGCGGCAAATGCGGCGCAGGTCACGCAGCCGTCAGTTACAGAGCCGGGGGGAAGCAGCGTGAAATCGCGCAATCTCATCTTGCTGGCGCTAGTTACCGGGTTGTTTGCGGTTGCGGCGCTGGTTGCCGTAATGATGAAACAAACCTCCAATCTGGCCGAGTTTGATCAGCAACCACTGTTTCCTGGCTTGTCTGGGCGCATTGAAGCAATCTCCAAAATAAAAGTTGAGACGCCACTGGAGTCAATCACGGCGACGCGCGATGCAAAAGGGGCATGGACCCTGCCCGGCAGCGGCGGCTGGGCGGCGAATTTTGATACGGTGCGAAAAACCGCGCTGGCGCTTAGCGGATTAAAGACCAGCCAGCGGCGCACGGCCAATAAGGCAAATCACGCCGTGTTGTCATTGCTGGCCCCTGATATTTCCAGTACTTCAGCTAGCCTGGGGGGAAAAGGGTTTCGTATCACCGCCTATGACGCTGCGGACGCCGTGCTGGCGTCAATCATTATAGGCAAGGTGAGCACGCCGCCCGATGGCGCCAAGCCGGGTATTGCCTATGTGAGGCGTGCGGATGAAGATCAAAGCTATCTTGCGGAAGGCGAGGTGAATTTTCCGCTCCAGGTTTCCGATTGGATTGATCGCATCCTGTTTGATATTGCGGCGGCGCGGGTCATGTCGGTGTCGGTGACGCCGCCTAATGGGCCCGCTTATGAAGTGCGCCGTGCTGAGCCGAAGGCAACATTCGCCATTCTCGACATACCAAAGGGCAAGGAGCCGACGCTCGATGATTTGGCGCAAAGGATTGCCGAGGCAGTGGTGTTGCTGCCGCTGGATGATGCGGCGCGGGCGGAGGGCATTGATTTTACCGGCGCCGCGAAGGTGGTGCACCGGATGTTTGATGGGCTTGTGCTAAGCAGCATGACGGTGATGGCCGATAACCGCCGCATGACCAGGTTCGAGGCAAGCTTTGATGCGGCGCAGGCCGCCCTAGCAGCTAAGGCAGGATTGATAGCAGCCAATCCCGATCTAAAATCCGCAACAGATGCGCAACAACAGATCGCGGGCATTAATGCGCGCACAAGCGGTTGGGCATTCCTGCTGCCTGGCATGAAGGGCGCCGATTTGATGCGCGATCATGCCAGCCTGTTCCGCGCTAAACGCCCGCCTCAGTCTGAGCCAGTTGCCCCCCCCACAGAGCCTGTGGGTGAATAAGCCATGCCCGCGGGCCGCGGGTTGCTGTGGTAGACCTGTAGCGCCGCGCCGGTGAAGATATCGAACAGAATGATCTCTCCGGAAAAATTATTCATCACATAGGCGCTGACGCCATCCCCGGCGGCGATAACGCCAACGGGGATGGAAATTTGCGCCAGGCGTTTGGTGTCGGGCAGGCCGAACTCATCGGGCGCTGTGGGTTCATCTGTAGCGACGGAGCGGGTTGAAAAAATATTGCTCTGCTCCAGCGAAGCGGTGTCATAGACAGCAACATCAGCGGATAGCGCGTTTGTGACAAGTGCATAGCGTCCGTTCGGCGTCAGGGTTACCGCCATCGGTAAATTTCCTGCGTCCAGGCTAGCGATCGCGTTCAATGTTTCGCTATCGAACACCTTTACCAGGTCTTCACCGCGGTCAATCACCCATAGCCGCTTGCCGTCGGGGGACATCGCAATCGACTGCGCCTGCGCCAGCTCTGTGCTCAAGCTGACTTGTTTACCGTCTTTCAGAGAGAATTTAGTAATTTTACCGCCTGCTGGCGAGGCGAGGAAAACGAATTGCCCGTCTTTGCTGAGCGCCGCCTGCTGATCAGCGCTTGCCGCCGGGCCAATCGCTGCTTCAACTTTGCCTGACGCTACATCGACGATAAGCAGCGATGATTGCCCCTGCACCGTGACAACTGCCCGCCGCCCATCGGCTAACCAGCGAATGGACAGGGGGCGCTGCATTGGCGCAAGAGGAAAGGTGGCGTGCAATTTGCCGTTCGCAACGTTGAGCAGCGTCAGGCTCGCACCGCCATAATTGGACACCAGGGCCTGCCGTCCGTCCGGGCTGACGGCGATACTGGCCGGGCCAGCGCCTGACGGTGCGCTGGCGCGCCGCTTGCCGCTATCCGTATCGATAAACGTGACTTGACGGGTTGCCGGGTCAGAGACTAGCAAAGTGCCAGCAATGGCGGGTGACAGGTCCGTACTAACAACCGCGAGCATGATCGAGAGAAAGCGTAATAGGTATCCCATGAGCGAATCGCACCGTGAAAAACATGTGTTTCAGGCAGAGGTATCGCGCCTTCTGCAACTCATGATCAACTCGGTTTATTCCGAACCCGAGATTTTCTTGCGCGAATTGATCTCTAACGCCTCCGACGCGTGCGACAAGCTACGCTATTTGTCGATCACAGAGCCAGCGCTTTGCGAAGCGGCAGGTGATTTTCATATTGGCTTGAATGTGGATCCCTCCGCGCGCACGCTCACCGTAGCGGATAATGGGGTTGGGATGAGCCACGACGAACTCATCGCAAATCTTGGCACTATCGCCCATTCCGGCACCGGCGGGTTTATCGAGCAGCTTGCAGGGGATGCCGCAAAAACCCCGGGTGATGTCAACCTGATCGGCCAGTTCGGCATAGGTTTTTACGCCAGTTTTATTGTTGCGGATAAGGTCGAACTTATCAGCCGGAGAGCGGGTGAGGCGGCCGCCTGGCGATGGACATCAGATGGCGCGGGCGAATTCGAAGTGTCGCCGGCGGAAAAATCAACAAACGGCACTGAAATCGTTTTACATTTACGTGCTGGAATGGACGAGTTTTTGCAGCCGCACCGGCTGCGCGGAATCGTCAAAAGCTATTCCGAGCATATCAGCTATCCCATTACGCTGCGCGTAGCAGGCGTTGATGCGAAACCTGAGGATGCGGAACCCATCAATTCGCGTTCGGCGTTATGGATGCGTCCAAAATCCGAAATCTCAGATGCGCAGTATAAGGAATTTTATCAAGGCGTCGCCCATGGCTTTGATGATCCTTGGCTGACAATCCATTACAAGGCCGAGGGCAAGATCGAATTTACGGCGTTATTGTTCATCCCCTCAACCCGGCCCTTTGATTTGTTTGATCCAGCCCGCTCCGCGCGGTTGCGGTTGTATGTAAAACGGGTGTTTATTACCGATGAGGCGGATATTTTGCCCGGATGGCTGCGGTTTGTGCGCGGCGTTGCTGATAGCCAGGATATGCCGCTTAATCTCAGCCGCGAGATGCTGCAAAACAATCCAGTGGTCAGCCGTATCAAAACAGCGCTGATTACTCGCGTGCTGTCGGAACTGAAAAAAAGCGCGGAAAAAGACGCCGTTGGCTATGCGGTTTTCTGGCGCAACTTCGGGGCGGTGCTAAAAGAGGGCTTGTATGAGGATGCGGGCCGGCATGAAGAATTGCTCAAGCTGGCGCGTTTTTCGACAACTAAATCGAATGATGAACTGCGCTCACTGGATGAGTATGTATCGCAAATGCCGGTGAATCAGACGGCGATTTACTATATCTCGGGCGAGTCGCCTGCCGCGGTGCGGCGCAGCCCGCAGATTGAAGGATTTGTGGCGCGTGGCGTGGAAGTATTGCTGCTGAGTGATCCGGTGGATGATTTTTGGATTGCCGGACAGCAAGGGTATGAGGGAAAACCCTTCAAGTCTGTCACGCAAGGCGCCGCCGACCTGACAGGTTTTACAGTGACAGAAGAGCAGACCGGCGCGCTAAGCGATGGCGAACTGGCGCTTCTTATTGCCCTGTGCAAGCAAACCTTGGGCGATGCGGTAAGTGATGTGCGCCGTTCTGAGCGCTTAACAGGAAGCGCTGTGTGTCTGGTGGCGGCCGATGCCGGGCTGGATATGAACCTGGCGCGGGTTTTATCCAAGCACAAGCAGGCGGAAATGCCGCAGCAGCAGCTTGTGCTGGAACTAAATCCCGCGCATCCGCTGATACGTGAACTGGCGCAAAAGGCCAAAGCGGGCGGCGCATCGGCAACGCTTGAGGACGCCGCACATTTGCTGCTCGATCAGGCGCGTATTCTGGAGGGCGAACCGCTGACCGATCCGGCCGCGTTTGCCAAACGCATGGCCAATATCATGCTAAAGGGCATGGCTTAATCAGCGAGGATGGAAAACGCCATTTTAGCCGCGCCCAGAATTGGCCCTGTTCCCTCGGCTTGTAGTAGAACCGCGAATCCAGATGCGCCCGTGTTTCTCATGTCCTTGACCGGCAGGCCGATCTGCAATGGCTCGCCATGCCACATGCCAATGGGCGTCATTTCCCGCACCACATTAAAGTAGGGTTCATGCCGTCCCCTGTTCTCGCCCGCTTTGATTGATACCGTCGAGTGTGAATCATATGGTAGCAGCCATACGGTTGCGCTGGCAAAGCCAGCAGGCAATGCACCGGCATTGATCGAGACCATGATGCGTTTGCCAACAAGAATTAAACTGACAGGTACGGCAGGCGGGCGTTCCTCTAGCTGATATGATATCACTGCTCCAATGATGGCGGGATATCCCGCGGCTTCGCGATGCTCGCCATCGATGATAATTTGTGGCGTGTAGACTTGGTTTGATCCGTCCGAACGCGCATAGGCGCGTTGCCGTTCGTCAAATTCCCGCCTGGCAAACGTATCCTTCCAGCCAAGATAGTCCCAGTAGGTGACGGGAAATGTCAGGGCGATGATCTGATCATCCTTTGCAAGGTCACCCAAATAAACATTGGCGGGGCCACAAGAGCTGCACCCCTGGCTGGTGAATAATTCTATCACTGTCGGACGGTCGCTCACGGCTATCGCGGGGGCGGTCATTAACATAGCTGATATGGCCAGCAGTCCCGCCAGCGAAATCCTGCAGCCGCATCCGGCTGCAATCGAAGCGGTATGGTGGAAGCAGCGCATCACACCAACATAATATTGCTGCGGACAAATACCAGTCAACTCGCGGTGATCCTGATGTAATTCCCACAAGCCATTGTTTTAGTTATGCATTCATGCCGCCGCCAGGTTGCGCAACACATAGTGCAAGATGCCGCCATGGCGGAAATACTCCACCTCGTCCAAGGTGTCGATACGGCACAAAAGCGTCACCGTCTGTTTCTTGCCACTCGCAGAGGCCAGCGTGGCGGTAAGCTGCATTTTCGGTTTGATGCCGTTTGCCATGCCTGCAATTTCAACTATTTCGTCACCTGTTACGCCAAGTGTTTTGCGCGTGACGCCAGCCGTGAATTGCAGCGGTAAAATGCCCATGCCGACCAAATTCGAGCGATGAATACGCTCAAAGGATTCAGCGATTACGGCCTTTACGCCTAGCAGATTGGGGCCCTTTGCGGCCCAGTCGCGTGACGAGCCGGTGCCATATTCCTTGCCGGCAAAAATCACCAGCGGCACGCCATCCTTTTGATACTGCATGGACGCGTCATAAATCGAAAGCTCCGCGCCAGAAGGCAGGTGTTTGGTAACGCCGCCCTCGGTCCCCGGCAGCATTTCGTTTTTGATGCGGATATTAGCGAAGGTGCCGCGCATCATCACCTCATGATTGCCGCGCCGTGCGCCGTAGGAATTAAAGTCAAGCGAGGGCACCTTGTAGCCGGTGAGATATGTGCCGGCCGGGCCCTTCAGCTTGATCGAACCGGCCGGACTGATGTGATCCGTAGTGATCGAATCCCCGAATACGCCCAACACGCGCGCGCCTTTGATATCACTGAAGCCGCCCGGCTGTTTTTTCATCGAAGTGAAATAGGGCGGGTTCTGCACATAGGTGGAGGTTTTGCTCCAGTTATAGGTCAGGCCTTTTGCGGGCTTGATCTTGCGCCAATCGGCGCTGCCTTTGAAGACATCGGAATAACGGTCGCGGAACAGGCTTGCGCTGATGCTTTTCTTCATCGTGGCGCTGATCTCTTTATTGCTTGGCCAAATATCCTTGAGATAGACAGGCTGGCCTTTCTTGTCTTTGCCCAGCGGCTGCGTGGTCAGATTGACGCCAAGATTGCCCGCAATTGCATAGGCGACCACCAGCGGCGGCGAGGCAAGGTAATTTGCTTGTGTGTCAGGGTTGATGCGGCCTTCAAAATTCCGGTTGCCGGAAGACACCGAACCGGCGATCAGTTTGCCATCCTGCACGGCCTTGGTGATTTCTTCCGCTAGCGGCCCCGAATTGCCGATGCAGGTGGTGCAGCCATATCCGACCAGGTTGAAGCCAAGCTTGTCAAGGTGCGTTTGCAGGCCGGCCTTTTTCAAATAGTCCGTCACCACTTGCGAGCCTGGGGCAAACGAGGTTTTCACCCACGGCTTGACGCTCAAGCCACGCGCCAGCGCATTTCTGGCAAGCAGGCCAGCGGCAATCAACACCCCTGGATTGGAAGTGTTGGTGCAACTTGTTATAGCTGCGATCAGCACATCCCCATGGCCGATGTCGTAATTCGCCTTGGCGACTTTCACACGCTTGGTTTTCTCTCCCTGAATGCCGAAATCCTTGCCTAGGGCCTCCAAAAATTCCTTTGCAATGTTCGCCAGGGTTACCCGGTCTTGCGGACGCCTTGGGCCGGCAAGACTTGCCTCGACGCTCGACATATCAAGCTCCAGCGTATCCGTGAATACCGGGTCAGGCGTGCTGTCCGTGCGCCACATGCCTTGCGCTTTGGCGTATTTCTCTACCAGAGCGACCTGTGCAGGTTTGCGTCCTGTCGCCTTCAGAAAGGCGATGGTTTCGCTGTCGATGGGGAAAAAACCGCACGTCGCGCCATATTCCGGCGCCATGTTGGAAACGGTTGCGCGGTCAGGCAGGCTCAATTCGTCAAGGCCGGGACCATAAAACTCGACAAATTTTTCAACGACGCCTTTTTTGCGCAGCATCTGCGTAATGGTCAGCACAAGATCGGTGGCCGTCATGCCCTCGCGCAGTTTTCCGGTAAGCTTGAAGCCGATCACCTCTGGGATAAGCATCGATACCGGCTGGCCCAGCATGGCGGCTTCCGCCTCAATGCCGCCGACGCCCCAGCCGAGCACTGCGAGGCCATTGATCATGGTCGTGTGGCTGTCGGTGCCAACCACCGTATCGGGATAGGCGACCTCAACGGATTTGCCGCCAACTTTGTCCTTTTTGCTCCACACGGTGCGCGCCAGATATTCCAAGTTCACCTGATGGCAAATGCCGGTCCCTGGCGGCACAACGCGGAAATTATCGAATGCTTCTGATCCCCAGCGCAGAAATTCATAGCGCTCGCCATTGCGTTCATATTCGCGTGCGACATTCTGTTTGAACGCCTTGGCGTCGCCAAAATGATCGACCATCACCGAATGATCAATGACCAGATCGACGGGCGTCAGCGGATTAATTTTTTTTGGGTCGCCGCCCAAAGCAACCATTGCGTTGCGCATCGCGGCCAAATCGACCACGGCGGGAACGCCCGTAAAGTCCTGCATCAGCACGCGCGCAGGGCGGTAGGAAATCTCCCGGTCGCTGCGGCGCTGCTTTAGCCAATCTCCAATCGCCTTGATGTCGTCAGTGGTGACGCTGCGGCCATCCTCATAGCGGAGTAAATTTTCCAGCAGCACCTTGAGCGAGAACGGCAGCCGCGACACGGCCCCGATGCCGGCCTTTTCCGCCGCCTTCAAGCTGAAATAGTCATAGGTCTTGACGCCAACCTTCAGTTTGCGGCGGGTTTTCAGGCTGTCCTGGCCAAATTCTGTCACAGTGAATATCTCCCTCTGGGATAATCTGCTAGCGGGACTGCAATATAATCTGATTCACCCGGCGATTGCCAACCAATGCTGCCATTTAATGCCGATAGACGCGCCGCACCCCAATGCGATAGGCATAGGGCGGTAAACATATTCCATAAAGGACTGGCATGCATTTGCAGGGAGAGCTGCTGAGCTGTGTTCGCGGCGAGCGGCGGCTGTTTAGTGGCGTCTCGTTGCGGCTGGCCCCTGGCGAGGCGCTATGCCTCACCGGGGACAATGGGGCAGGGAAATCGAGCCTGTTGCGGTTGCTTGCAGGATTGCTGCGGCCTGCGGCTGGATGTTTACGCATGGACGGTGTGCCGGTAATCAGCGATGAAGCCGCGTATAGAGACCGCCTCCACTTTATTGGGCATTCTGAGCCGGTCAAAGCGGCGTTTAGCGTGCATGAAAATCTGGATTTCTGGACCAGGTTAATGGGGCATGGCTCAGTACCGGCTCAGGCTTGTGATAGCGCGCTTGAGGTCATGGGGATCGCGCATCTTGCCGCAATCCCCGCCCGGCTGCTTTCCTCGGGCCAGCGCAAACGGCTCAACCTCGCCCGGCTAGCCGCTGTACGGCGTGAATTGTGGCTGCTGGATGAACCCTTTAGTTCACTTGATGCAGACGCCACTAACCGGCTGCGTGATTTGATCTTGGCGCATTTGGGCGGCGGGGGCATTGCCGTGATCGCCACCCATGCGGATATGGGTTTCAAAGCCGCGCAGCAATTGCGCCTGCAAAACACTATCGTGGCGGAGATGGATGTCCTATGAGCGGATTCTGGCTGATGGTGCGCCGGGATGTGATGCTCGCTTACCGGGTTGGCGGCGGCGGGGCGTTGGCGACCGGTTTTTTTGTCATTGCCGTTACACTTTTCCCGCTGGGGCTTGGGCCTGATCTATTAATGCTGGCGCGCATTGCGCCCGGCATTTTGTGGGTGTCGGCGCTGCTTGCGTGTTTGCTGTCGCTTGACCGGATGTTTCAAGGGGATGAAGAGGACGGCTCACTGGATCAACTGCTGCTGTCGACGGTTTCTCTAACATCGATTGTTGGCGCCAAGGTGCTGGCGCATTGGCTGACCACGGGGCTGCCGCTGGTGTTCGCGGCGCCCTGGCTGTCGTTCATGTTGTCGATGGATATCGGGGGATTGTACACCTTGCTGCTTTCGCTGCTGCTGGGAACGCCGGTGCTCAGCCTGATCGGCGCGCTTGGCGCGGCGGTGACGGTCGGCGTGCGCCGTGGTGGCATGCTGCTCACATTGCTGGTGCTGCCGCTATATATGCCGGTGCTTATTTTTGGCGCGACGGCCGTGGAATCAAGCATTTTCGGGTTAGGCCCGCAAGCGCATCTGATGATGCTGGGGGCGCTGCTGCTGGCCTCAATAGCGGTCTGCCCATTTGTGGCGGCGGCGGCGCTACGGCTGCACGCGGGCAGCTAGACCATGTTCGGATCAGATGGACTCGCCAGCGGCGATTACGCCTGATCCGTAAAACATGGTCGCGTTAATATTTTAGAGCAATTTTCTTTATTAAGTTCGAGCCATGAGGCTCGAACTTAATGCAGATTGCTCTAATTGGCGCACAGTCCCCTTTACCCCGTCTTTTCTGCCCGCTCCCGCACATATTGTCTTAAGGCCCGGTTGATGCGCGTTTGATAGCCTCGCCCGTCAGAGGCGTGGGATTTGAACCAGGCCACCACGTCGGCGTCCAGCCGCAGCGTCAATTGCTGCTTGATAGGCCGGTAGAACTTTCCCTGTTCTGCGTTCTTCCAGAATTCTTCCGGCAGTTCGGGGATGTCGGACGTATCTATCGCATTGCCGGGCAATGCAGCCAGGGCGTTCAAACCGGCGCGCTGTTCTTTGGTCAAGGAATTCAGCCGGTCAGAGGTAACGCTGTTTTTCCTGCTCATAGCGATTCCTTTCGTTGCGGGTGGCGCGCCGCGCTGAAATGATGCGGACGATTTCGTCTCCATTCCCATCATCCGAATAGGTATGGGCGACGATCACCACCATCACACCGTCAATCAAGCCAATTGTTTGCCAGCGCGCTTCGCCATGCTCGATCCGATTCTGCTGGCTGAAAGCGAACGGATCGGCAAACACCCGAACAGCCACCTCAAAATCCAGGCCATGCTTGCGACGATTGCTCCGCGCTTTGTTCGCATCCCAGGTCCAACGCACCTATATTCCCAACGTAGCTACAAATATGACGTTACTCTAGGTTTGTCAAGCTCCATAACAAGCTGCTGATAAAAAGCCCAAAACGGGATTTGCACGAGATTTAACTACTCGCTCAGCAACAGCGTGTCCTCGATCCGCCAGCTACACCATAATTTGTCGCCGGCGGCATAGCGCGCGCCCATGCCCATGGCGCGGCTGGCGTTGCTGAAATCCGCCATCAGCGGTTGCGCCATGCCCACGTCAACAAAGATGTTCGAAAAGCCGCCATAATAGGCGATATCGGCGACTTCGCCGTGCAAACGGATCAGCCCCATGCCGGCCGGCTCATCCGCGCTGATCATGACCTTTTCCGGCCGCACCGCCAGCGCCACTTCGCCTTGCGCGTTGCCGCTGATGGTTATATCGCCAAGTTGCTGCGTGCTGACGCGAACCATATCGCCTGCAAGCTGCGCCGCCGTTCCCGTGAACAGATTGATCTTGCCGATGAAATCGGCGACGAACCGGCAATTCGGCGCTTCATACAGCACCGAGGGGCCCGCCACCTGGCGCACCGCGCCGCGCTCCATGACCGCAATCCGGTTGGCCATCGACAGCGCCTCCGCCTGATCATGGGTGACAATCACAAAAGTAATGCCGACGGTTTTTTGCAGATGCACCAGTTCAAGCTGCATCGCCTCGCGCAGTTTGGCGTCAAGCGCTGATAGCGGCTCGTCCAGCAGCAGCACCGAGGGGCGCTTGACCAGCGCGCGCGCCAGCGCCACCCGTTGGCGCTGGCCGCCGGAAAGCTCGTCCGGGCGGCGCTTATCAAGCCCAGCGAGTTTCACCAGGCTCAGGGCTTCTTCGGTGCGGCTGGCGATTTCCTTTGGCGGCCGGTTCTCCATCTTCAATCCGTAGCCGACATTTTCCGCCACGCTCATATGCGGAAACACCGCATAGGACTGAAACACCATGTTGATCGGGCGCTTGTTGGGGGCGATGTTGGCCATGTCCTGACCAGCGACGATGATGCGCCCTTCATCCGGCGTCTCGAAGCCCGCCAGCATCCGCAACAAGGTGGTCTTGCCGCAGCCGGAGGGACCGACCAGGGCGAAAAACTCGCCATGTCCGACATCGAGCGAAACATGATCCACCGCATGCACCGCACCGAACAGTTTCGAGACATTCTCGATACGGATTATCGGATCAGCCCCATTATTCATGCAATATCCCTCACAACATTTGATTTCTGTTTTGCAGGCGCAGCGCAATCGCCGTCATAACTACTGTAATGACAATCAGCACGGTTGAGGCGGCGTTGACCTCGGGCGTCACAGAAAACCGCACCATCGAATAAATCTTCACCGGGAAGGTAACGCTGTTTGGCCCCGAGGTGAAAAACGTGATTACGAAATCATCGAGCGACAAGGTAAAGGCCAGCAAGGCGCCAGCGATGATCCCGGGGCGCATGTGCGGCAGGATAATATCCCAGAATACGCGGGGCTCAGTGGCGCCCAGATCGCGCGCCGATTCCGCCAGCTCGCGGTTAAACCCCTCAAGACGGGCGCGCACCACCACCGCCACAAATGGAAAACTGAACGCAATGTGCGCGATGGTGATGGCGCTCAAATTCAATGGCCAGGGCATGGACTGCGGCCAGCCGATGCGCGCCAAAAACATCATCATCGCCACTCCCATGCATATTTCGGGGATCACAATCGGCAGCGCGATCATGCCTTCATACGCCGTCTTGCCGCGAAACCGGAACCGCCATAGCGCAAAGGCGGCAAGCGCGCCCAGCACGACGCTGAAAATGGTGCTGAAAAACGCGATGGTCAGCGAGTTGGCGAACGCCAGCATGAGTTCCTCATTGGCCATCGCCTTTTCATAGTAGGCAAATGTGAAACCGCGCCAGACAATGTTGCGTTTGCTGTCATTAAAGCTGAACGCCATCAGGGTCAGGATCGGCGCATACAGAAAAATCAACACGCCGGTCAATGTCAGCCGGATCGAAAAGCGGCGGTAATAATCCAGCGGTCCGCCTTTCATTTACACGCGCTCCCGTGCTGTTTCGCTGGGCGTCATCATCGCCCGCACCGCCAGCGCGAAAAATGTCGCATACATCAGCAGGAAACTCAGCGCCGAGCCGAACGGCCAGTCATTCGACGCCTTGAATTGCCGCTCGATCACATTGGCGATCATCTGGCTATCAGTGCCGCCAAGCAAATCCGGCGTCAGGTACGAGCCAAGCGTTGGAATGAAGGTGATGATAATCCCGGATACAATGCCCGGCAGCGCCAGCGGCACAATGATGGTGAAAAACGTGCGCAGATGCCCGGCGCCCAAATCAAGGCTCGCCTCGATATAGGAACGGTCAAGCCGGTCGAGCGCTGCGTACAGCGGCAGCACCATGAACGGCAGTTGCACATAGACCAGCCCGATCACCACGCCCAGCGTGTTATGCATCAGCTCAAGCGGCTCAAAGCCCGAACCGATTAGCTGATATTGGCTAAGCCCGATTAGCGTCAAGGCGCTGTTGGCGTGTTCCCACAGCCAGCCGAGAACGCCGTTGACATGGCCGTTGGTGCGCAGCACGGCGATCAGCGCATAGGTGCGGATCAGCAGATTGGTCCAGAACGGCAGGATGATCAGCAGCAGCAGCCAGGGCCGCAACTTTGCCGGCGAAAACGCAATCGCCAGCGCCACCGGTAATCCGGCAATCAGGCAGATGGCGGTGGTCAGCGCCGCAAGCCACAGGGATTTGAGAAAAATCCCAAGATATAATGGCTCCAGCGCGCGCGCATAGTTGGCCAGTGTGCCATTTATCTCAATCTCCACAATGTTGGCTTTTTCACCAAAACTGAACGCCCATAGCAGCGACATCGGGATGAGAAAAAACACCGCCAGCCAAGCCGCCGGGGGCGCAAAGCTGGCCCAGAACATCAACGGCGATTTGCGCCAGTTATCCATTGTGCCGCCTCAGCGCCTGATAGGCGTCTTGCCCCTGCCCCTTTTCGCTCCGGCGTAGCCGGGGCCGGGGGAGGGGAATCGCCTGTGTTGCCGATGTTGCTCTAATCCGGCCATGTCCGGCGCAACAGCTTGATCATCGCGTTGGCGTCCTGTTCACGGATCGCATGCCGCCAATAACTTTCCTGGTGCTGGCGGGTATAACCAGGCTCGAGCCTAAGCATCTGCTGTATCAGCGCTTGCGCCTCCGCATCCCGGCGCAAAATTGTCAATGTTAGGGCGTGTGTAAGATAATTCGCGAACATGCCGGGCCCATATTTGATAGCGTTACGCGCCGCCTGCTCCGCCTGTAGCGGGTCGAAAAGTCCCAGATAACAGAATGAAAGCTGATTGTAGGCGAAGGCAATATAAGGGTCATTCGGCGCGCGGCGGATGAAAAGCTCTAATTGATCGCGGCCTTCCGCGAATCTTCCACAGTACACAAGCGCGGAGCCATGGGCAAACTGGGAGAAACCGTTATTGGGATTAAGCGCTAGACTGCGTTGCAGATAATCGACCCCCAGCGCTGCCTGGCCGGAAGGTATGCAGGCATACCCGCAATAGCTCAGGACCACCGGATCGTTCGGCGCCAACTCCAGTGCTTTGTTGACCCATGACATGGTCTCTTCAGAGTCTTTTGCCAAATCGCTGCTCAATTCAGTGATTACCCGATAGCTGCCCGCAAGAGCGAGCATAGCCCAACCGGCGGCATAGGCCGGTTCAATTTCAGTAGCCCGCCGCGCCAGTCTTTCCGCTTCCATCTGCGTTTTTGAGCTAAATGTTGAGAAAAACAGAACCTCCGCCTGCACACACAGCGCCCAGGCTTGCAGGTTTTCCGGCCGTTGCCGTTTGGCGCGATTGCTTTCCGCGACACCCAGGTTAGTGCAA
The DNA here is from genome assembly GCA_947085465.1 of uncultured Alphaproteobacteria bacterium. Lineage (GTDB taxonomy): Bacteria > Pseudomonadota > Alphaproteobacteria > UBA11222 > UBA11222 > CAMTWQ01. Next base: position 1,926 of record CAMTWQ010000094.1, on the reverse strand, counting down.
AGGGTGATCAGCAGGTCATCCACCACCTCATCCATGATGGAGAAAATTTCCGCCGCCGGGCGGTCGATCTTGTCGGCCCAGACATGGTTGCCGCTGGCGGTTTCAATCAACTGCACATTGATGCGCAGCCGGCCGCTCACCGGGCGGATGCTGCCCTCCAGCACATAGCGCACGCCAAGCTCCTTGCCGACGGCGCGGATGTCCGGCGATTGGCCCTTATAGGCGAAGGTGGAGTTTCTCGCGGTGACAAACAGGCGGCTATCGCAAGACAGGCCGGTGATGATGTCCTCGGTCATGCCGTCGGCGAAATATTCCTGCTCCTTGTCGCTGCTCATATTAACAAACGGCAGCACTGCAATCGACGGCTTGCCCATACTCTCTTCAATCTCAGGGGTGAGCGGCAAAGGGGCTGAGATATCCGGCGCTGCGGCGGGCGTTGCGGCGGCGGGCTCAAACCGCCGTCCACGGTTGCGCACCACCGCATCCACAATCAGAAAGGTCACGCCGATATAGACCGCCAGAAACTGGTATTCACTGAACACGCTGCGCAGGCTGTCCAGCTTCACCGCGTGAAACACATTCGCCACCCAATGATCGGGCGTGAAGCCGGTCAGGGTCAGGGTCACACCCGCCACAAACCAGTGCGTCAGATATTCCTTCGCGGTATGCCACAATGGATTGCGCGGCGCTGCGGGCGGATCGGAACTCATGCGGGGGGTTTCCGGAATTTCATGACTCGTCGCTTTATATCTGCGCAGGATAGCGCAATATAGAGCGGTTTTCGATCGGATTGAAGCAACATCGTCATTGCGAGCCGAAGGCGCGGCAACCCGCAGCGCCAGCGCTTGCGCGGTGTGTCCAGGGTCACGCGGCATGGCCTTCGTTTGTGGCCCTGGATTGCCGCCGCTCTTACCTGCCCTTGAATGGATCAAATATTTCCACGCCAAGCCCCGTGAAATCACGCACGTTCCGGGTCACCACGATTAATCCGTGAATTTTAGCGGTTGCGGCAATCATCGCATCTTCCAGCAGGGTTTTCGACTTTCGATGTTTTAGCCGCGCCCATTCCCGGAACGCCGCCGCATCCATCGCCAGTACAGCAGAACTCGCTACGACCTGCTCCAGCCAAACCTGCAACGCCTCCGCCCGGGCGGGGTCTTGCTCGCGGGTGATCTCAATGCCTGCCTGTATTTCGCCTACCGTGACAGCGGATAAAAAAAGCTGGTCTGCGGGGACGCCCTTGATCCAGTTTACGACGGTCCGGTGCGGTTTGAGCCGCCGCAGTTCCGAAACCACATTGGTGTCGAGAAGGTACACCGCCTATTCAATAACCTGCGGCGCGCGATGCCGATGCGGCTTGCGTGGCCGGGTCAGCGCCTGGCTGCGCGGCTGCGGCGCCAGCAGCAGGCTTTTCAGGTCCGGTTCCGCCAACTTTTGCAATCTGCGCCATTGACCGATTGCAACCAGAACGGCGGTTTCCATGCCGCGTTTGGTGACAATCTGCGGCCCCTGCGTGAGGCTGGCCTCAACAAGCTCGCTGAACCGCGCCTTGGCGTCCTGAATCTGCCACGTCCTGGTCAATGTCTTTCCTATTCTGGCGTCCTGACTACATATATGACTAGTTAGCGTCATAGTCAATGCCCATAAGCCAGTCGCGCCAAGGCGATGAGCTTTTCGGCCAGTTCCGGTTTTCGCAGAATGTGACGCCAGAAATCCTCAACCGCCTGACCGGTCAGGCTGGGCGCAAGGTGGCGCACTTTCTGCATTGGCGCCGCAATTTCGGCGTGTCGATAGCTAATTAACATGTCCGATTAGTTGACGCATGATATGTCCGATTACGCTTGTGCTTAAGGGCGGCTCGCGCCGCTCGGGCTACGCCCTCCCGGCGCGAGCCGCCCTTAAGCGGCGATTTTCTTGTCCTCCTGG
>CAMTWQ010000093.1:0-10315 GCA_947085465.1 uncultured Alphaproteobacteria bacterium | reverse complement strand
CACTCAGCTATCGCCGCATCAATCTCGGGCAATAAAGACCAACGCGGGGCCACCCGTATCTGCTCACACTGCATCAATGCGTGAGGTTATGCGAACCAGAACCGTGCGAACGGATCCGTCGCTCGGAAACGCCACGACCGGTTCTGTGCATGGCGCTCCATCCACGATCATAGTATTGGCGCCGCCATCGGCATCGCCCGCTTTTTCGACGCGGATATTCAAGCTGCCCTTGGGGCCGCGGACCTGGGCTTCGAAGAAGCTCCAGCCGCTGGGCAGGCGCGGATCAATCAGCAGATCGCCATTCTTTAACCGCAGCCCGAGGATTTCTTCGACGCCAAGCCGCCACAGCCATGCAGCGGATCCCGTGTACCAGGTCCAGCCGCCCCGCCCGATATGCGGTTCAACCCCGCCTACATCTGCCGCAAGCACGTAGGGTTCTACAAGGTAGCGCTCGGCCTCGTTGCGGTTTAGCGCGTGATTGATCGGGTTCAACATCTCGAAAACGCGCGCCGCCCGATCGTTTTCACCGAGGCGCGACAAAGCAATTCCCAGCCATACTGCGGCATGCGTATACTGCCCCCCGTTCTCCCGGATACCCGGGGGATAGGCTTTGATGTAACCGGGATCGCGCGGCGTTGTATCAAAGGGCGGCCAAAGCAGGCGGATCAGCTGATCATCCTGCCTGATTAGCTCGCGGGATGCAGACTCAATCGCAGCCCGCGCGCGCTCGGGCACCCCCACCCCTGACATCACAGCCCAGGACTGGGCTATGGAGTCGATACGGCATTCCGTGTTGGCCGACGCCCCCCAGGGCTGCCCATGATCATCAATGGCCCGCAAATACCACTCGCCATCCCAGGCGGCTTTTTCGACGGCCTGTTGAAGCCGCCCGGCCTCGGCCGCCCAGCGCGTGGCCAGATCCTCGCGCTTCATGTGCTTGCACAGCCCGGTAAAGCCCTGCATCGTGGCGATCGCGAACCAAGACAGCCACACACTTTCACCGCGGCCGTTTTGGCCAACGCGATTCATCCCGTCATTCCAGTCGCCTGAACCAATCAGTGGAAGTCCGTTTGCGCCCCGGGTGATGCCGCGTTTGATCGCGCGCTCGCAGTGCTCGAAAAGCGTGAACCGCTCAGCCGAGGTTTCAAAGCTCGTATAGCGGTCCCCCTCGTTTGGCGACAGTGGCGGCGCGCTCAGGAAAGGAATTTCTTCGGTGAGGATTGATACGTCTCCCGTCGCTTCGACATAGTGGCTGACGGCGTAGGGCAGCCACAACAGATCATCGGAGCAGCGCGTACGTACGCCGCGTTCGATTAGCGGATGCCACCAATGCAGAACATCGCCTTCTTCGAATTGCCGTGCGGCGCTGATTAGGATATGCGCCCGCAACCGGTCTGGGTCGGAATGCAGGACCGCGAGCAGGTCCTGCAACTGGTCGCGAAAACCAAGCGCGCCTCCGGCCTGATAAAAGCCCGCGCGCGCCTGCACGCGCGACGCCATGAGCTGGTAGGGAAGCCAGCGGTTTACCATCACATCAAACGCGGGATCAGGCGTGCTGACGCTTACCGCGCCAAGATGTTTGTCCCAGTGCTGTTTAAGCTCTTCGAACGCGCGATTGACATGTTCCGGTTTCTGCCAGCGCCGCGCCAGCGTCTCGGCATGCGCGCGGTCATCTCCCTGGCCCAGTATGAATATGACCTCGACCGATCCCCCGGCTTCGATGTCAAGATGCACCTGCAGCGCCGCGCAGGGATCAGCCCCTGGATGCACCCGTCCGCCCAGATCCCATCGCAGTAATCCAGCGGGCCGGCGCCTGTCGCCATCGCGGCCCAAAAATTCCTGCCGGTCGGCGGTCATGCTGTGAATCCGGTGGCTGGACGTAAGAAACGCAACGCGCTCACCGAACTCAGGGTTCCAGGGATTGCGCGCCATAATGGCATGACAACCGGCGTCATATTCCGATACCACGAATGCGCGCGATCTGCTCTGCAAGGCGCCAAGCATCCACTCGACATAATAGGTCGCGGTGATGCGGCGTGCACGCAACGATTTATTGATAAGCCGCAGCCTCGCGATTTTTACCGGCTCGTCGACGGGAACAAAGACAAGAAGCTCCTGCTCCAGCCCATTACTCCATTGCCGCCACTCGGTGTATCCCGCGCCGTGCTGGATCTGGCAGGCAGCGTCATCTCCTGCGGGCTGTGGCGTCGGTGTCCAGATGTGTCCGCTCTCTTCGTCCCGCAGATACAACGCCTCGGCCGGCGGATCGCAGACGGGATCGTTGCTCCAGGGGGTCAGCCGGTTTTCACCGCTGTTGAGCGCCCAGGTGCATCCAACGCCGGCTTCCGTGACGATGCTGCCGAAATTCTCGTTCGCAAGAATGTTGGACCACGGAGCCGGGGTATGCTCGCCCGGTTCCAGATGAATCACATATTCGCGGCCATCCGCCGAAAAGCCGCCGTAACCATTGTCGAAAAGCAAATCCGTTGGGCGTTGCAGAGGCGTAAACACCTGCTCAGATTCGGGGGCTCGGATACCCACGAAGCGCGGGGGCATTCCCCGTTGCATCATGGTGCGTGCAAGCAACGGACCCAGTGAACCTTGCTGCGCGTCCAGGACAATACGCGCAACCGATTCCACAAGACGGACGCGCTCCTCACCGGCCTGATCCGCAGCGACAAGATGAATTCCAGAGTTACGTCCAAGTTGATCCGGCTCGCCGACGTCGCGCAGCAGCGTAAATATCCGATCGCGCAGCATGTCCATATAGCTGGACGCACCGGTGCGCAAAACGACAAGGTCAAAGTATATTCCGCGCCGGCGCCAGAACTGATGCGCGCGTATCAGCAAGCGCAGAAGATCCATTTCGTTTGGATCATTCATGCGTAACACAAGAATGGGATAATCGCCGGATATCCCAAGCGGCCACAAGCCCGGCTGACCAAGCCGGTTGGCGGCGATTACGCCCGAGGCGGCGCGAAGTGCGGGTTGTTGCAGCAGCATCAGCGAAGAGAGCTTCTGCAGTTCCGGAAGTCGCGTGGGCTCTAACCCCAGACGATGCGCTTCGCGGCCCGCTTCGACAGCGGCATTGCCGAACGTCCAGTCGAGCGAGGAAAGCGTCGCATAACGCTCGGCTAACTCCAGCACCGACTCGCGCGAACCCGCCGCCAGCGTGACGAATGCAAACTCGCGCCTTTCATGCGGTTGCAGATCGAGACGCACCTGAAGCGCCATCACCGGATCAAGCGTCCAGCCTGCCTTTCCCGTCAGCCCGCCAACGAGGCCCAGCGGACGGCGTGCATTACCGTTGCGGCCAATAAAGCATCGCCGGTCTGTCTCGTAACCCGAAACCTTAATATTCGGCGTGACGCCTACTATCCTGTGCAGGAGAACCGGCGGCTTGTCGCCCGGCTCGCGCGCCCGGCGTGTAAACAACAGCCCGTTGATTTCGGGCAGATGCTCGCTGTTCACGAAAAGCTTGCTGAATGCGGGGTGACGTTCGTCTTCCAGTGGCGGCGCCAGAACAACTTCGCTATAGCTGGTCAGACGCAGTGTTCGGGCGCGCCCGCTTGCGTTCAAAACCGTAACTCTGCGAATTTCCAGATCATCACTGGGTGCAACGCACACCTCCATCGTGATTCCAACGCCATCATCCCGGCGATGAAATTCCACCATATGCGGATGGAAAATGACCCGCGCGTCCGATGCTGCAACATTGGTTGGCTGTTGCCCGACGGACCAGACGGCTCCGCTGTCCTCGTCACTCACATAGATCCACAAACCATGACCATCGCTTGTGGCATCTGGTTGCCAGCGGGTCAGCGCATGCCGGCGCCATAGCAGGCCGCCGCTGCCCGTTGCGGTGATCCAACTGGCTAAACGGCCATTGCCTAATGTGTGCATTTGCGGGAAATTATTTGCGGTTGCCGGATCCCAGGCATGTGGCGCAGCAGCGGGGGGTATGCGCGGGATGGCGACCTCGCGTTCTGTTTCACGGGTAAGCTCGCGAGGAAACTCCCAGGGTACCCGCTCCTGAAGCAAAAGTTCTACTGCCCGCATGCGGGGATCGGCATGGAACCGTTGCACCAGAATGTCATCACATAGGGCATTACCAAGCGCCGCAATGGTCATGCCTTGATGGTGCGCCATATAGGCGCGCACCGGCGTAAAGTCGCTGCCCGCTGATACACGCGCAGGCGTGAAGTCTGCGGCATCGAGAAAACCGTAGCGGCCCGAAACACCCAGACGCTCAAGTTCCCGCAAATTCCGGATTGCCTGCTTGGGGCTGACTGCAAGGGCAAGCGATGTGGCATAAGGCGCCACTACCCTGTCGCGCGTGAGGCCGCGGCGCAACCCAAGGCTTGGCACGCCAAAAGCACTGTAACGGTAATTGTGTTCTGGATCCTGCGTAGCGAAAGCGGATTCGGATATGCCCCATGGAATGCCCAACGCATCACCATAACTGCGCTGCACGTCGACGGCGGTACGATCGCTCTGCCCGAGAAGCGTGTCCGGTTCACTGCGCAACAAAAGCGTTGGCATCAGATATTCGAACATCGACCCGCTCCAGGAAACCAGCGTGAGTCCCTCCGGCGTCCTTGCGATCGGACGTCCAAGAAAAAGCCAGTGCTCAGGCAGAACATCTCCCTTGGCGATGGCAAAAAAGCTGGCCAGACGCGCCTCGGTCGCCAAAAGATCATAGTGGTGCGGATCGATCCTGTCGGAACTTACATTGTATCCGATATGGAATAACCGGCGGTCTCCGTCGAAGAGCAGCCGGAAGTCCATTCCGAACGCTATCGCTTCGCATCTCTGCCCTATACCCAAAATGCTCTGCCGCAATTCACTTTGCGCGCGGGCACCCAGATCAATTGCGTCATCCAGATCCTGGAGCCATTGCGCAACCTCGCCGGCGTTTGCAGATGTTGAGAATGCCGCCAGTAACTTGCGGGCGCTGGCGCTAAACGCCTCCGACTCCACCAACGGCGTCGCGGCAGAGAGCAGTTTGCGAATTTCTTCCGCCACATCTTTGCCGCCAAGCGGTGGCGCTTCGATCAGGCGAAGCCACGGCAAAAATGTCTCGATACTCCGCCGCATGCAGATCAGATGGTGATGCGATCGCTCCAGCCAGATACGAATCTCGCCCAACGCTTCCAGTGGCAGCGCTTTTTGCTGTGCGATGGTTTTTCCGATGGCTTCCGCCAGCTCGGGATATTCGCGTTCGCATAAATCGTCGAGGATCATTCCCCATGCATTGGCGTCGTCTTTTGCCTTAAGACCACGTGCGGCAAACGCAGCAAGACGCGCACGCAACGCCACAGTCTCTCCGGACGAGGCCGCATTCAATGCTCGGTTCAAAAGATCGAGCGTATCGGCGAGCCCATCCCAAAGTTCGCGGCGTAACGCAGGCCCGTGCGCCGCATCGAGACAGCCTTCCTTCAACGCTACCAGGCTGACTGCCAGGTTGCCGCTGTCCACTGTAGAAACATAGCGCGGCTCAAGCGGCATCAGGTTGCGTGTGTCGTACCAATTGAGGACGTGTCCCCGGTAGCGCTCAAGCCGGTCCAGCGAGTCCAGACCATTGCGCAGGCGGGTGGCCAAATCGCTCAGGTCTACATATCCCAGATCCCAGGCGGTAAGCGAGGACAGGAACATCATGCCAATATTGGTGGGTGACGTACGATGCGCTATCTCGGCGTGCGGCTCCTCCTGGAAATTGTCCGGCGGCAACCAATGATCATCGGGACCGGCGAATGTTTCAAAATACAGCCAGGTGCGCCGTGCAATGCGGCGCAGAAACGCGCGATCCTTTGCTCCGAGCTGTTCGGTCGCCGGACGAGCGGAGCGGCTGATCCGGACGGCGATCTCCGGCGTTACCAGCCATAGCAAAAGCAGGGGCGCCGCCGGCAGAAGCGCCGCCGGGTTTACCACGCCAAGCGCGGCCGCGAATGCGGCGGCTATTGCTGGGGATACCCACATTTCACGCCAATGATCGGCTCGTGAAGCGCGTGTATTGAAACGGGCGGCCGTATGCGCAGTTGACGTCCATATCAGAAGATTGCGGCGCGACACATACAGCCGCCACAGCGTGCGCAGGATCGCATCCATAGCCACGGCTGCATCCTGAACCAGAAAGGCGACGGCCAGAAACCACCGTCCAGTTTGATCCGCAAGACGGCGCAGCAGACCGCGCACCGCCCCGCGGCGGCGGCCACGCGCAAGCCCGGTGACCAGTTCCGTGAATACGAAGGCGCCCGGGGCCGCCAGCGCCAGGACCGTCCACACCCAGGGGCTGCCCGGCAGCACGAACCAGCCCGCCGCCGCCAGTAAAACCAGACTGAAGGGGTTCAGGCTGCGGCGGAAATTTTCGATGATTTTCCAGCGGTCAAGCCGGGACAGCCTGTTCGTAAGACGCACTCCGTTGTGACCGGGCGCCTGCCCGGCAAGCCAGGGCAGAAGTTGCCAGTCGCCGCGCACCCATCTGTGCCAGCGCCGCGTATATTCGCGGTAGTCAGACGGAAAGCCCTCATACAGCACAATGTCGCTTGCCAGCGCGGCGCGCCCGTGAACGCCCTCGAAAAGGTCGTGGCTGAGCAGAGCATTCTCGGGTGTGCGCCCCTGCAAGCTGCGATGAAACGATGCGACCTCGTAAATGCCCTTGCCGACAAAAATTCCCGAGCCGAAAAGATCCTGATACACGTCGGATACGGCGCGCGAATAGATGTCGATAGAAGTGTCTCCCGCATAGAGCCGGGTAAAGAGCGAGCGGCTGCCGCTGACTGGCGAAATTTCCACCCGCGGTTGTATGATCGTGTATCCAGTCCGCACACGGCCACTGGCTGCGTCGAACTCTGCCGTGTTAAGCGGGTGGGCCAGCGCGCCGGCGAGCCGGCTGACAGATCCGGGCGGTAGAATAGTGTCGGCATCCAGTGTGACAACGAAACGGATACCGCGCAGCAGATCAAGCCTGCCCTCCAACACAGAATAAGCTGACGCATCCCCGCCGAGCACAAAGTCATTGAATTGCTCCAGCTTACCGCGCTTACGCTCCCACCCCATCCAGCATCCCTCCGAAGGGTTGTAGCGTCGTGGCCGATGCAGCAGGTGGAAGGGCGCAATGTCCGCTTGCCCATAGCGGCTGTTGAGCTGTCTGACGCCATCGATCAGCGCTTGCTCCACAGCCTTATCGCCCGGCATCCGCTCTTCAGGGCTGTCCGCATGATCGCTGAGAAGCGCGAACTGCAATGATGGATCGGCGTTTGTCAGCCGATGCGCCTCCAGCCGGTCAAGCAATTCTGGAACCTCCTCAGGGCTGGCGACCAGAACTGGCATGACAACAGCAGTAGAACAATCGGGCGGAATGCCATTTGTGAAGTCGAGCTTGGCCAACACCCGGGGCGGGACGATCAGCGTCACAATCCAATGCGCCAGAGTTATGCCAAGCCCCCAGGCCGGAAGTAAAGTCAGGGCGATGCCCACGACCCACAAGCCAGGGGAAGCGCCAACCGCCAGCAGATACAATGCCGGCAAAATCAGCGCCGCCACTCCAGCGCCAGCAATAGCCGCAAAATAAAGCGCTTCAGCGTGCCGCATAAACCAGAGGCGGCATTTATCCAGTAGCGGTGCACGATATCCAAGCGCGGCTTCGAACGCTTGCCGACCCTCGCCCAGAAGCCAATAGCCCACATGAGCCTGTTGCGGCCCGGCGTCGGATGCTGACGGTTGCGCGAGCAACGCCTCGGCCACAGCCCACTCGGATTGACTGGCGCCCCGGGCCAGTTTCTCGACTCTCTGGCGATAGCGGTCACGGGTTTCGAAGTCCATGCGAAGATAGACTTTTCCGGGATCACGCTGAAGGATCGACTCTACCCGGCTGGTGCGCTCAAAAAAATCCTTCCACTGAATGGAGGCGATAACGCCCAGATTGGCAATTGCGCGCGCGACACACTCCGTGTCATCAAACGGCCCCTCGCAGGCAGCGCAGTGACTTAGCGCAAAAGGCGGCGGCAGCTCCGGGAACAACCGCGTAAATGCCGCAATCAGGATTTCCAGGCATGCCACGCGCAGCATTGTCGGGAACGCCCAAAGTTCCGCAATTGTTAGCGGCGCTTTTTCCTGATAGGCGCGCACGAATTGCACCGAGGCCGTCAGGGAAAGCTGCAAGCGCGACGCTTGCAGCAGGCCATGCGCCAGCAGAAAAACACGCGGCAACCCTTTATCTTCAGCCGAGGTAAGGCTTTGCAGGTTCTGATAGAACTGCGGCGGCAGGTCCTCGCCGATCTGCTGTGCCGCGCGCTCTACCTGATAGTCGTTGTCGAGAAACCACTCGGCGGCCTTGGTGGCGTCAGGCTCTGCCTGGGCAGCGGCCTCTCGGGCGCGTTCAAGCCATGCGGGCAACGCATCAAGCTCCGCCCATGCTGGCAGCGAGACCGGTTTACAGACCGAGTCCGTGTGCTGCCCGGAAAGCTCGTAAGCAGCGGCTTCTAGCGGATCAACATGCTGCTCCGGTAGCGGTGCGTTCACTAAGCGCACAAGTAAGCGAGTTGAGCGCCTGCAAGATTTGCATTCATACCACGCTGCGCCGCCAATGCTGGCGGGTTGCGAACAATCAGCAACGGAACCGCCGAGTGGGCGATCAGATGCGCGGTCACGCTCCCATAGGAAACATCCCTGCGACCGCTATGGCCATGCGTTGAAACAACAACGAGGTCAGCATTCTCGTCTGCAATAAGCCGGACAAGACGGCTGCGAACATCGTCGCCGCGCAGCACCATGGTACGTGCCGAAAGACCCTTGAGCGCAACATGGCCACGCAGGCGGGCGAGATATTCCTTTGCAACCCGTTCGTTGCGGTGCACCACGCGCTCGCGCATTTCAATATCATCGGGCTCAAGCGGCCCGGATTCGATCAGTTCCGGGACCGCAATCACATACGCAATCAGAAGATCGGCCTTCGCGGCTTCCGCAATGCGAATAGCGAACGGAAGCACACTCTCTGCCCGCGACGATCCATCCACGGGAACCAGCAGCCGCCGGTAACGCACAGCGCCCATGCTAGCGCTGGAATTCTCCGCTGCGGGCACCAGCAATACCGAACTGGTCGAACGGTCAAGAACGCTGCGCGCCGTATTGCCAAGGCCATCGTCGTTTTGCCCGCCTTCTCCATGTACGCCCATCACGACAAGCTCGGGCGACCGGTCGGCGGACCACAGGCAAATCTGATCGGCGGCATGTCCCTCGACGATCTCCGAATCGACCGCGCATCTGCCATCGCATAAAATGGCGGCGAGCGGCTCCAGCGAGGCGCGAGCTTCCCGGCGGCGGATTTCCCACTCCAGCGGGTCGGCGCGGACATCCCCCGCCGGACCTGCTTCGAGGACCCGCAGAAGCGTGACCGGAACACCCATTGCGCCAGCAATCGCCAATGCGTGCCGCACCACCTGATGCGACTGTCTGGATCTGTCAAGACAGGCGACAATGCTCCCATGGCTGCCTTGGCCGGAATGCGCACTTACGGGGTTGGCGCTTGACTTAGGCTGGCCGGAAACAGAAGAATTTTGCATGACGCGTCTCCCCCTTTATTGCTTGATATATTTGGTACGCTGCAACGAAAACCAGGAACGCGATTGAACGCGTGCTGGACTGTGCGAATCATCACCACCACGAAATTCGCTCTGCAAAAGCAGCTCGAATTCAGGGACAGTTCAGTATATCATAAATAAATCCGCATGTCGACGTCATCATTGATCTTGATCAAGTTTGCGGTGAGCGCGTTCAACCTAGCTTGGTGTTTTGGCAATGCCGCATACATGGACCCGAACAGGGAAAAATTAAGTATGACTAATGCCTATATTGAAATAACGGGTGAGATTCTTAAAGAATTCAACGTCGCACCCGATACCGGGCTGACCCGCGCCGAAGTTATCCACAGGCGCGGGCAATTCGGTCCGAACCATCTTACTCAAGCAGCGCGCCGGCCAGAATATCGAAGCACCGCCCTTTCGATTTCCACGATACCAAAGAGGGCAACTCTGGCCACAATGACGCGGGCCCAGATACCAAAGCCAACCCCATCGTACCAAACAGCCCCGTACCAAACAGCCCTTGCATCCATGGGGCATAAGTGAAGAGAATTGAGCAATAACGGTCAAACCGGCAGCGATCAGCGCAGGGCGGCGGGCCTGTTCATTTGCCGGTCTTAACGGCTTGGCTGCATCAACAGATTAGCGGCGGCCTGCGCCATGATGTGCGCTTCATCGACGCGGATCATGGCGATTTCAATCTTGCTACCGGCGGCGCTGATGCGTCCGCCTTG
>CAMTWQ010000092.1:0-21033 GCA_947085465.1 uncultured Alphaproteobacteria bacterium | reverse complement strand
TTTCGCCGCAAGAGGCTATCAATGCCCCTCCAATTTCACGGGAGGCTTTGATGCGCAATCTAACGCACTTTATCGGCGGCAAGCATATTCAGGGGACCAGCGGGCGCTATGGCGCGGTGTTTGACCCGATGACGGGCGAGACGCAGGCGAAAGCCCCGCTGGCCAGCGCCGATGAAATGCGCGCGGCCATTGATAATGCTGCCTCCGCCTTTCCCCGCTGGGCGGCGGAAAACCCGCAAAAGCGCGCCCGGGTGATGTTCCGCTTCAAGCAGTTGGTCGAAGACAATATGGACCAGTTGGCGGAATTGCTGAGCCGCGAACATGGCAAGGTGATTGCGGATTCCAAAGGCGATATTCAGCGCGGCCTGGAAGTGATCGAATTCGCCTGCGGCATTCCGCATCTGAGCAAGGGCGAGTTTACCGAAGGGGCTGGCCCCGGCATCGACATGTATTCGATGCGCCAACCGTTGGGGGTGTGCGCGGGCATTACACCGTTCAATTTTCCCGCCATGATCCCGATGTGGATGTTTGGCGTCGCCATCGCCTGCGGTAATACGTTTGTCTGCAAGCCATCGGAAAAAGACCCATCCGTGCCGCTGCGCCTGGCCGAACTGATGATGCAGGCGGGCGCGCCTGAGGGTGTGCTTAATGTGGTGGTGGGCGATAAGGAGGCGGTGGATACGCTGCTCACCGATCCGCGCATTCAGGCGGTCAGCTTTGTCGGCGCCACCGCCACCGCGCAATATATTTACGCCACCGCCGCCGCGAATGGCAAACGGGTGCAGGCGATGGGCGGCGCCAAAAACCATATGATCATCATGCCGGACGCCGACATGAACCAGGTCAGCGATGCACTGATCGGGGCAAGTTATGGCTCGGCCGGCGAACGCTGCATGGCGATATCGGTGGCGGTGCCGGTTGGCAAACGCACCGGCGATGCGCTGATCGAGGCGTTGCGGCCACGTGTTGAGTCATTAAAGGTTGGCCTCTCCACTGATCCGGACGCCGATTACGGGCCGATGGTGACGGGCGAGCATTTGGCCAAGGTAAGAGCCTACATAGATACTGGCGTCAGCGAGGGGGCAAAGCTGGTTGTCGATGGGCGCGGCTTCAAATTGCAAGGCTATGAGAACGGTTTTTACATGGGCGGCTGCCTGTTTGATAATGTGACGCCGGACATGCGCATCTATAAGGAAGAAATTTTCGGCCCGGTGCTATGCGTCACCCGCGCGGAAAACTTTGAGGACGCGCTTCGTCTGCCGAGCGAACATCAATATGGCAACGGCGTTTCCATCTTTACTCGTGACGGCGATGCAGCGCGCGAATTTGCGGCGCGTGTGCAGGTTGGTATGGTGGGTATCAATATACCGATCCCGGTGCCGCTAGCCTATCACAGCTTTGGCGGCTGGAAACGCTCAGCCTTTGGCGACACCAATCAGCACGGCATGGAGGGGGTGAAATTTTATACCAAGATAAAAACCGTCACCGCGCGCTGGCCCAGCGCCGGCGTGCGCATGGGCGCCGATTTCACCATCCCAACCATGAAATAAAATTTGTATGCAGGGACCACGCGCCGTCTATCGCGAACGTGTGCACTCAGGCCAACTTCAGGCCGATCCGGCACAGGAATTCGCCATCGAAAAATTGCAGGCGCTGGAGGATGCGCTTAAGCATTATAAACATGTCACCCGTAATCGCGTGCTTGCCTGGCTTGGCCGCGAGGCGGCGCCACCGCCCAAGGGGCTTTATCTGTGGGGTGATGTCGGGCGCGGCAAAAGCATGTTGATGGATTTGTTTTTTGAGACCGTCCCAATCACACGTAAACGCCGGGTGCATTTTCTGCAATTTATGCTGGAAACCCACGAGGCGATCTTTGCCTGGCGGCAGGCGAGCAAGCGCGGCGAAAACCCGAAAGGCTCAGGCGATGATCCCATCGCCCCGGTGGCGCGCGCCATCGCCGCCAAAATACAGCTTCTCTGTTTTGATGAGTTTCAGGTGTCAGATGTCGCCGACGCGATGATTTTGGGGCGGCTGTTTACGGCGCTGTTCGAGCACGGCGTCGTGGTGGTGCTGACCTCCAACCGCGCGCCCGGCACATTGTATGAAGGCGGCTTGAACCGGCAGCTTTTTTTGCCGTTTATCGCCCTGCTGCAGCAGCGTCTTGATGTGGTGGAATTGGCCAGCCCGACTGACTACAGGCTGGCCCGGATCAGCGGCCATCCGGTTTATCATATGCCGTTGGGGCGCATGGCGGATCTGGAAATGGACGCCACCTGGCTACGACTGACCGATACGCCGCGCGGCAGGCCGATGCAGCTTACGGTGCAGGGGCGCAAGCTCAGGGCGCCGCAGGCCGCAAGCGGCGTCGTGCGGTTCAGTTTTGCCGAGCTTTGCGAGGCAGCCGTTGGCGGGCCGGATTATCTCCAGATTGCCTGGACATTTCACACCCTGCTGCTGGACCATATTCCCATTATGGACCGCTCCCGCCGCAACGAGGCGAAACGCTTCGTCACCCTGATTGACGCGATCTATGACAATCATGTGAAGCTGATCTGCTCCGCCGACGGCCCGCCCGATGCGCTGTATCCGGCAGGTGATGGTAGTTTCGAGTTTGCCCGCACCGTATCGCGGCTGATCGAGATGCAATCAAAGGAATATCTGGCCATGGGCCATGCGGTTTAATCAGCGTTGGCTGGCGCCAGCAGCAGGTACAGCGCAGGCGTTACCAGGCGCGATAAAAATGTCGAGGAAATCAGACCGCCAATGATGACGATGGCCACTGGCCCATACAGGCCTGATCCGGAAAGCGCCAGCGGCGTCAGGCCACCAATGGCGGTGGCCGATGTCAGCACCACAGGCAGAAAGCGCAACTCTCCCGCTTTCTCGATGGCTTCCAGAAGTGGCGCGCCCTGCTGGCGTAATTGATTGGCAAAATCCACCAGCAGGATCGAGTTTTTGATCTCGATCCCGATCAACGCCACCATGCCAATGGAAGCAGTAAAAGACAGGCTGTTGCCGGTCACAAACAGCGCAGCAAGCCCGCCCAGAATGCCCAGCGGAATAACGCCTGCCACCACCAGGCTGGAACGAAACGACCGGAATTCGAGTATCAGCACCGCAAGAATGCCGAACACCGCAATCAGAATGGCGCTTGAAAGGCCCGCAAAACTATTCTGACGCGCTTCCGCGTCACCGCCGGAGAATAATTTATACCCTGGCGGCAGAGGATTTTTTTGTATCTCCGCCAAAATCTGATTGGCCAGTGTTTCCGAATTATACCCGGTCTGCGGATAGGCGGTAACAATCACCGCGCGTTCCCGATTAAAACGCTGAATGGTATTCGGGCCGGCTTCCAGCACCGGATGGGTCACCAGGCCAAGCGGTGTTGAACCGCCCGTGCTGGTGCCAACATAGATACGGTTCAGCGCATCCAGGCTATGGCGTTCGTCCATCGGCAGGCGCACCATAATGTCAAATTCATCGCCATCTTCTTCGCGGAACTTGCCAACAGTATCGCCCAGCATGGCCAGGTGGACAGTCTGGTCGATCTGTCCCGCCGGAATGCCGATAATGGCGGCCTTCTGGCTATCGATGCCAAGATTAAGATCGGTACGGTCATAACGCAGCGGATTTGTGACATTGCGGGTGCCGGGTATATTTTCCGTAATATTGGCGATGCGCGCAGACATTTCCTTGAGCATGTTCAAATCCGGCCCCGTGACACGAATGGCGATGGGGGCCTGCACGGGGGGGCCGTTGACAAAGGTCAGCAATAAAATTTCGGCCCCTGGATAGCTCGCAAAAACGCCGCGCAATTCATCATACACCGCCGGGCTTGTGGCCGGGTCAAATTCATGCAACTCGACAAATGCTTCGGCCGAGGCGGGGTCAATTTCCGACTGAAATATAGTTGCATATATTTTGGGATTGCCGCGCCCCAGATTTGTCATGACCGTTTTGATTTCTGGTCTGGCGCGCAATGCGGCGTCAACAAATTCCAGGGCTTTTTGGGTTTCGGTTATGGCGGTGCCGTTCGGCATGGATATCTGCACCAGAAATTGCCGCGATCCGGAAGCTGGAAACAGGCTGAAGCCAATTTTCGGGATCAGCGCCACACTTCCCGCGAACAATAGCAAGGCCAGTATGACCGTGGTTTTGGGGGCATTCAGGGCGCGATATAATAGCGGGCGGTAAATCGTCTGAATGCCATGCATCAGCGTGCGCAGTACCGCGTTGCCTTCCGGGCCTTCCTTGTCCGACAGCACACGGCTTGCCAGAAACGGGATGATGGTCAGAGACACGAACAGCGATCCGACAACCGCCGAAAGCACGGAAGCAGGCAGGGAAAGAATATACCGGCCAGAACCTTCCGGCAAAAACATCAGCGGCAGAAACGCCAAAATCAGCGTAGCGGTACAGCCCAGAACGGCAACAGAAATTTGCGATGTGCCCTCTATGGCGGCGGCAAGGCGGGTTTTGCCTTCACGCAGATGCCGGGCAATATTTTCCACCACCACAATGGAATCATCGACCAGCAGCCCCAGCGATAACACAAAGCCTGCAATGGTCAGTTGATTGAGCGAAAAGCCAAAAAAATTCAGGATGGTCAGGCCAATCGCCAGCGATAACGGGATGGAAATCATCACCACAGCCGAGGCGCGCAGGCCCAGCGGCAACAGCGTAAGCAAGACCAGGCCAAGCGCAATCGAAAAGTCGCGATACAGTGTGTTCAGGCGGCGCGCAACACTGGCCGATTGATCATGGCCGCGTTCCAGCACGATGTCGCCGGGCAGGGTCTGCGCAAAGGCATCCATTTCGGCGTAAATCGCATCGCGCACCTTGAAGATGTTTTGCCCCTCTTTCTGGTTCGCCGTAATTAAGACGGCCCGCTGGCCATTAAAGCGGGTCAGATGGGTGGCTTCTTCATAGGCCCAATCCACGCTTGCCACGTCCGAGACCTTGATGATCCTGCCGTCAAACGCGCCAATGACGGTATCGCGGATTTGCTGTAAATCCGCATACCCGCCTGTGGATTTGAGGTTAAAACGCTGCGCGCCCGCATGGATGGGGCCGCCCGGGGCCTCTTTGTTTTCCAGGCCAATTGCGTCCTTCACGCGGGTAAGCGGGATCGACAGGGCGCTCAGGCGGCCAAGGTCCAGCGCCACGCGCACCTCTGATGTGGGTACGCCCCAAACTTCGGATTTCCAGATGCCGGGCAGGCGTTCAATACGATCTTTCAGCGCGTCGCTCAGATCATCCAGCTCCCGATAGGAGGCCGTCTCGCTAACCAAAGCCGCCTGAACAATATTGGTCAGCGCAGTGCCGTTTTTCTTGACCTCGAAACGGCGCAGGCCATCGGGCAATGAAGCGCGCAGGGCATCTACTTCACGCACCACATCATCATATTTTTTGTCTGCGTCTGTATTCAGCCATTCAAATTCGATGATGATACTGGCGACGCCGCTCATGGAAAAACTGCTAATTTCCTTTACGTCATCCAGCGTATTAAGCGCGTCCTCGATGGGGTCAACCACCAGCTTTTCAATGTCGATGGGATCGGCGCCCGGAAGAACGGCCGTAATGGTGAAAACGGGAATAGGAAAGTGTGGATCTTCCGCACGAGGAATATCAAAAAAGGCGTTGATCCCCATGGCTGCCAGCAGCGCGAACAGGACCAGGGTGAATTGCCACTGCCGGACGGAAAAGGTGCTGATGCTCATGGGGTGGTCGCAATTTTTTCAGTAATGCTCACCGTGACGCCATCACGCAAATAGGCCGCACCCGCCGTCACCACGACATCATCGATGCTCAGGCCCTTGGTGACGAGGATATTTTCTGCCTCAAGCGGACCAACGGAAATTCTTTTGTGGCGCGCCGCGCCGGTTTTTGCATCGATCACGAAAACGCTTGCCTGCGCGCCATGGCCTTCGAGTATGGCGCTGGCGGGAATGCGCAGCGCATGTGCATTTTCACCGGCTATGCTGGCCTGAATGCGAACCTCGCCCAGAAATCCACTGGTAAGCGCCCGGCCGGGTTCGAGTATGGCGATTTCGGTCTCGAACGTGCCGCTACGCGGATCGCTGGATGCGGCCATGCGCAACACGCGGCCTTGCAGCGCCACACCTCTATAGGCGTCAAGATGAATGCTTGCGGCATCGCCAATTTTTATGCGCGCCACATCACGATCACTTAGTCCGGCTTTCAACACATAACCGCCAGCGCCATTGCTGACGCTAAGAACAGGCGTGCCCATGGCGATCATTTCACGCGCATCCGCTTGGCGCATCAGTACGACACCATCGCCCGATGCCGTGATATGCGCCAGGCTGCGGTCAAATTCCACGGCGCGTTGTTCGGCGCGCGCGGCGTCCAGCGCGGTGCGCGCATCATCCATGCGTTGCGTGCTGGCGAAACCCTTGGCCGCCAGCGGCGCCATACGCTCCACATCACGCCTGGCCTTTTCGACGGCAAGTGCGGCGCGCGCGGCATGGCTGTCTATTTCGCGTGTGTCCAGTTCGGCCAATATCTGGCCTTGGGTAACCTTGTCGCCCTGATCCACATGAATGGCTTTAATCAGGCCACCGATTTTGAACGAAAGCTTGGCTTCGCTGTCTGGCCGCACCGCGCCATAGGCGATCACCGCATCGGCGTCAGGGGCCGGCTGTACTTTTGCAACACGCACAGGTATAGCCTGTTCGGTCTTGACGGCCTGGGTCTTGACCGCTTGGGCCTGGGGCGCATCGCCACAGGCGCCAAGGCCAAGCGGCACCAGCAAGCCCAGCACAGTAAGGATGTTAGGCGCGCGCTTTGGCATAATTAACAAACCTTCATTATGTAACCGAACATTGTTTATTTAATTGTTGCCGGGGATATTGTCAAGGCCTACCGAACAATGTTAATTTAGATCCATGGCTAAAATCGTCGCTGCTATCAACCATGTTGTTCAACGCCGCCTGCCGCCACACCAGCGCCGCGCGCAAATCATTTCGGCTGCGAAAGAAATGTTTGTGGAGCAGGGGGTTATCACGGTCACCATGCGCGCTTTGGGCAAGCGTTGCGGCATTACCCAGGCGTCGATCTATCAGCATTTTGCAGATAAGGACGCGATACTGGGGGCCATTTGCGATGATTTTTTTATCCAGATGCTGGATCAGTTTCGTATCGCCGCAGCGGCGGCGCCCGATCCGCTGGCGCGGCTGCTGGCGGTGATGCGGGTCTATATTGATTTTGGGCTGGCGCATCCGCAGGAATATCAACTGACTTTCATGAACCCCGCGCCGCACTCCCATCCGCCGGCACCCGACGGCGCACAACCGCCAGCAGGCGCCATGAGTTTCAATTTTCTGCAGGACATGATTGGCGAACTGATGGCGTCAGGCCAGCTTCGCCCGGGCAATGCGGAGGCAATAGCAGAAGCCATCTGGGCGGCCGGGCATGGGCTGGTTGCCCTGCTGATCACCCAGAGACGGTTCATCCATTCAGACACGGATGTCTTGTGTAATGCGCATCTGGCGCTAATTCTGCACGGCCTGTTACGCCCGGCTTAACGATCGGGGGCTTGCGCCGCGTTAGCTGCGCTAACCTGGATAAATCCATGATCAGGACGGCCGTTGGTAATCTCGTTACCCAGTGGCGTTTTGTCGCTGAGCGAGACGGCCAACATAGCGTTTGCTCCGCGTTCCATGCGGGTTGCCGCTAGCCCAGGTTCTGAAACACGCGGCACGCGCCTTAGCGATCTGACCGCATGGCTTGGCGTGGCGTCCGCCTCGGCCAGCATAACATTCTGATCCTCTGGCCGATCCGCATCTGGCGCGCCGGGGCGGCTTTTAGAAGCAGGAGGCCGGTCGGCAAGGAAGGCGATCACGCCTTTGAAATCCTCGTCGGTCGCGACCGAACCGTTCTCTTCGCATATCGCCCGGTCATTGCGCATAATGCCTTCCATCATCCGGCAATCCTTGCCAGTCGCTAAATCAAGGGCGACTTCGGCGGCGCCCTTGCCCTGAATGGTCATAGTTGTGGCGGAGGCGATAGTGGAGAGATGCGACAGGGTAAGCGGGCCAAGAATTGGCGCGGCGCAGCCGCCTAAAAAAAACGGCGTCAAAGCGAGGAGAAAAGCCACAGGCGGTTTCATGTGCCAACCTCTAAATAACGAACCAGCCTTGCTGACTGCAACCAAGCTGATCGAAACTAACGCAAGTGTCAATCGGCTTGCTGTGCATGCCCGTTTTTTAGCCTGTTACAATTAACAAAGCATGACCGCGCCAAGTCTATTGCTAGAGCCATTTCCGTTTTGATTGAACCATTTGGTTCAACCAAAACGGTAAAAATGGCTCTAAAACATCAACTCGACCATGTTTTACGGATCACATGGAATCGCGAGTGGCGATTCCATGTGATCCGAACATGGTCTAGGTCTCTTGCAGGGGTAATCAAATCGCGCTACTAGCTCTTTGGTCATTATTGCGCAATGAGCGCCATGAATCATGAACGAAGCGGAGGGACTATGGCACGGAAAAAAATTGCCCTGGTTGGTGGTGGGCAAATCGGCGGCACATTGGCGCTGCTGGCCGGCCTGAAAGAGCTTGGGGATGTCATCATTTTTGACATTCTCGAAGGCCTGCCGCAGGGCAAAGCGCTGGATATCGCCCAGGCAAGCAGTGTTGACGGGTTTGACGCCGCGATCTCGGGCGTCAATTCTTATGCGGGCATTAAAGGCGCGGATGTGGTGATCGTAACTGCGGGCGTGCCGCGCAAGCCGGGCATGAGCCGCGATGATCTGCTGGGCATCAACATCAAGGTGATGGAGCAGGTCGGCGAAGGCATCCGCAAATATGCGCCGAACGCCTTTGTCATCTGCATCACTAATCCGCTCGACGCCATGGTATGGGTGCTGCGTGAGATTAGCGGACTGCCGCAGAACAAGGTCATTGGCATGGCTGGCGTGCTCGATTCGTCGCGATTTCAGTATTTCCTGGCGCAGGAATTCGGCGTTTCGATCAAGGATGTCTCGACCTTTGTGCTTGGCGGCCATGGCGACACCATGGTGCCGCTGACCCGGTATTCGACTGTGGCGGGCATTCCGTTGCCTGATCTGGTGAAAATGGGCTGGACCACCACAGCAAGGCTGAATGAAATTGTCCAGCGGACCCGCGACGGGGGGGCTGAAATCGTTGGCCTGCTCAAGACCGGATCGGCGTTTTACGCGCCTGCCGCCAGCGCCATCGCCATGGCGCAATCCTATCTGGGGGACCAGAAACGGCTGCTGCCCTGCGCTGCGCACCTGACCGGCCAATATGGGGTGAAAGACCTTTATGTGGGCGTTCCGGTGATCATTGGTGCGGCGGGCGTCGAGCGGGTGGTGGAGATCAAGCTGACGGCCCCGGAAAAGAAAATGTTCGATAAATCCGTTGCAGCGGTGCGCGAACTGGTTCAAGCGTGCAAAAAGCTTAGTCCGGCGCTAGCTAAATCAAAAAAATAAGCCGGGTTAAATAAGGGAAACGAAACGTTAAACTTCTAGGGGTTAGGTTTAGACACCAAACTCTTTAGACCATTTCCTGATCGGATTGAATCAATCCGATCAGGATAAAAATGGTCTAACACATTCCATTAGAGCCTTTCTTATCCGATCAGGTTGCTTCTACCTGACCGGGAAAGGCTCTAGGGGGACGAGGGGTAAGGCGCGCGCGTCAGCGTCCAACTCATTGCGGCCCGGATTGGCTGTAATAGAGTGCGGCGCTGTCAAACATGATCGTTCCGAATTGTCCGGCAACCCCTAATAACGGACCCCTGCACATGAACATCCATGAATACCAGGCCAAACAAGTCCTTAAGGGATTTGGTATCCCCGTGCCACGCGGCGGCGTCGCATTCACGCCTGATGAGGCCGTCAAGGTGGCGAACGCCCTGCGCAGCCGCAAATGGGTCATCAAGGCGCAAATTCACGCTGGTGGGCGCGGTAAGGGCGGCGGTGTCAAACTGGTCAAATCCATCGGCGAGCTTAGCGTCGAAGCCGAACACATGCTGGGCATGACTCTGGTGACGCCGCAAACCGGGCCCGAAGGCAAGGTGGTGCACCGCATTTACGTCGAGCAGGGATGCGACATTGAACGCGAGCTTTATCTGGCCTGTCTGGTGGATCGCGAGTCCTCGCGGATCGCTTTCATCGCCTCGACGGAAGGCGGCATGGATATTGAAGAGGTTGCCGCCAAGTCACCGGAAAAAATCACTACCCTGACCATTGATCCAGCAGCAGGTGTGCAACCGCATCATGGCCGCCGCATCGCCTTTGCGCTGGGGCTTGATCTCGATTTGGCCAGGCAATGCCAGGATCTGGTGGAAAGTATATATCACGCATTTCAGGAAACAGACGCCAGCCTGATTGAAATCAACCCGCTGGTTGTGACCAAGCAGGACAATCTCCTCTGCCTCGACGCCAAGCTGAACTTTGATGACAATGCGCTGTTCCGGCATCCGGAAATCGCTGGCCTGCGCGACGCCATGGAAGAAGACCCGGTGGAACTGGAAGCCTCCAAGCGCGACCTGAATTATGTGAAACTGGATGGATCGATTGGCTGCCTGGTGAATGGCGCGGGCCTTGCCATGGCGACCATGGACATTATCAAGCTTTATGGCGGCGCGCCGGCCAACTTCCTCGATGTCGGCGGCAACGCCGACAAGGATAAAGTCACCGAAGCCTTCAAGATCATTTTGCGCGATCCCAATGTGAAGGCCATTCTGGTCAATATTTTCGGCGGCATCATGCGCTGCGATATTATCGCCGAAGGCGTGGTGGCGGCGGCCAAGGAAGTCAGGCTTTCAGTGCCGCTGGTGGTGCGCCTGGAAGGCACCAATGTTGAACAGGGGCAAAAAATACTGGCCGATTCCGGCCTGCCAATTCTGTCCGCCCATGAACTTGCCGACGCCGCCGAAAAAGTGGTTTTGGCTGCAAAGGGGGCCCGCTGATGTCCGTGCTAGTCGATAAAAACACCAGGGTTATCTGTCAGGGATTTACCGGCGCGCAAGGCACCTTTCATTCCGAACAGGCGATCGCCTACGGCACCAGGATGGTGGGCGGGGTCACGCCCGGGCGCGGCGGCATGCGGCACATTAATCTGCCGGTATTTGATACAGTTGCCGAAGCGGTGGAAAAAACCGCCGCCAACGCCAGCGTGATTTACGTGCCGCCGGGCTTTGCTGCGGATGCGATACTGGAGGCGATGGATGCGGGCGTGGCGTTGGTGGTGACGATCACCGAAGGCATTCCGGTTCAGGATATGATCAAGGTAAAACGCGCCCTGGCCGGCTCCAAAACCCGCCTGATCGGCCCTAATTGCCCAGGCGTTATCACGCCCGATGAATGCAAGATCGGCATCATGCCGGGCCATATTCATAAACGTGGCAAGATCGGCATTGTGTCGCGCTCTGGCACGCTTACCTATGAAGCGGTGGCGCAAACCACGGCCGTTGGGCTGGGCCAATCCACGTGCATCGGCATCGGTGGCGATCCGGTGGCGGGAACCGATTTCATCGACTGCCTGGAAATGTTTCTCGCTGACAAAGAAACCGAGGCGATCATCATGATCGGCGAAATCGGCGGTTCGGGCGAGGAAGAAGCCGCAGAATTTCTGCGGCGCTCCACCATCAAGAAGCCGGTGGTTGGATTCATCGCCGGGCGCACCGCGCCGCCGGGCCGCCGCATGGGACATGCGGGCGCGATCATTTCTGGCGGCAAAGGCGGCGCCGATAACAAGATCGAAGCCATGCGCCGCGCGGGAATAATCGTGACGGATTCCCCAGCTTCGCTCGGCGCAACCATGCTGCAAACGCTGCGCGGATAAACACTATCTATAAAAAGGAAAGCGGATGGCCTCCGTCAAAACCAATATGACACGTTCACCGGAAAACGGCGCCCTTGAAGAGACATCTTTTCTTTTTGGCGCTAACAGCGCCTTCATCGAAAAGCTGTACGCCGAATATCTGGTAAACCCGGCTTTGATCGATCCTAGCTGGCGGCAATTTTTTGCCGATCTGGGCGAGGATCAGGCCGCAGGCCCGCAACAACAGCCGGCCTGGAAACGGGCTGATTGGCCGCCCATCGCCAATGGCGAACTGGTCAGCGCGCTGGACGGCAACTGGGCAGCGCTTGAGAAAGAAATTACCGCCAAGACTTTAGCGGCCAAACCCGGCGCAACAGGCGATGAGGTGCGCGCCGCAGCCCAGGATTCAATCCGCGCCATCATGCTTATCCGCGCCTACCGCATCCGTGGCCATCTAAAAGCCACGCTTGATCCGCTTGGCCTGGTCAAGCCCGCCGAGCATCCCGAATTGGAAGCCGCCACCTATGGCTTCAGCGAAGCCGATATGGAGCGCCCGATTTTCATCAACAATTTGCTGGGGCTTGAATTCGCCACCGTGCCGCAAATTCTGGCCATCGTGCAGAATGCTTATTGCCGCGCCGTGGGTGTGGAGTATATGCACATCTCCAACCCCGAAGAGCGGCTGTGGATTCAAGAACGCATAGAAGGCGAAGACAAGCAAATCAGCTTCACCAAAGAAGGCAAGAAAGCGATCCTGCGCAAACTGATCGAAGCAGAGCATTTCGAAGGCTTTCTGGCGAAAAAATACACTGGCACCAAACGCTTTGGCCTGGATGGGGGCGAGTCGCTCATTCCCGCACTAGAGCAGATCATTAAACGCGGCGGCGCGCTTGGCGTTAAAGAAATCGTCATCGGCATGCCGCATCGCGGGCGGCTGAACGTACTGACCAGCGTGATGAGCAAGCCGTATCAGGAAGTCTTCCACGAATTTCACGGCGGCTCGGCGACGCCCTTGGACGTGCAGGGTTCGGGCGATGTTAAATATCACCTTGGAACCTCCGCCGACCGCGAGTTTGATGGCAATGTCGTGCATCTGTCGCTTACCGCCAATCCATCGCATCTGGAAGCGGTTGATCCGGTCGTGCTCGGCAAGGCGCGGGCCAAACAGGAAATCTATGGCAATAACCGCGATGCGGTTTTGCCGCTGTTGATGCATGGCGACGCGGCGTTTGCCGGCCAGGGCATCGTGGCGGAATGTTTTGGCCTCTCAGGCCTGAAGGGCCATCGCACGGGCGGCACCATCCATGTGATCGTCAATAATCAAATTGGCTTCACCACCGCGCCGCACGCCAGCCGTTCATCGCCGTATCCGTCGGACGTTGCGAAAATGGTGCAGGCGCCGATTTTTCACGCCAATGGCGATGATCCAGAGGCGGTGGTTTTTATCGCCCGGCTGGCGATGGAGTTCCGTCAGAGATTTCATAAAGACGGGGTTGTCGATATGTTTTGCTACCGCCGCCATGGGCACAATGAGGGCGATGAGCCGTCATTCACCCAGCCGCTGATGTACAAGCTGATCGGCAATCACCCAACGGCGTTGCAGCTTTATTCCAGGCGCCTGATTGCCGAAGGCGTGGTTAGCGAGGACGAGTTCGCCGCTATGACGGATCAGTTCCGCGCCCATCTGGACAGCCAGTTTGAAACCGCTGCCAATTATAAACCAAACAAGGCGGACTGGCTGGAAGGCAAGTGGCAGGGACTGGATATCGCCAAGGGCGACGTGCGCCGTGGTGAAACGGATATACAGCCTAGCTGCCTCGATAAAATCGGCGCCGCCATCACCACCTATCCAGATGGCCTCAACGCGCACCGGACCATTCAGCGGCTGTTAAAGGCAAAGGCCCAGATGTTCGAAACCGGCCAGGGTTTCGACTGGGCGACCGCCGAGGCGATGGCGTTTGGCTCGCTGCTGCTTGAGGGTTACAAGGTGCGCCTGGTTGGTCAAGACTCGGGGCGCGGCACGTTTAGCCAGCGCCACTCGGTACTGGTCGATCAACAAACTGAGCTGCGCTATATTCCGCTCAATCACATCCAGCAAGGCCAGGCGCCCTTTGAGGTGATCGATAGCATGCTGTCGGAAATGGCGGTGCTGGGTTTTGAATACGGCTACACCCTGGCCGAGCCGGATGCGCTAGTGGTATGGGAAGCGCAATTCGGCGATTTCGCCAACGGCGCGCAGGTGATCATTGACCAGTTCATCGCCAGCGGCGAAAGTAAATGGCTGCGCATGAGCGGCCTGGTCATGCTGCTGCCGCATGGCTATGAGGGCCAGGGGCCGGAACATTCATCGGCCCGGCTGGAGCGCTATCTGCAACTCTGCGCCGAGGACAATATCCAGGTCGTCAATTGCACAACCCCCGCCAATTATTTCCATGTGCTGCGCCGGCAATTGCACCGGAAATTCCGCAAGCCGCTGATTATCATGACGCCGAAATCGCTGCTGCGTCACAAATTGGCGGTCTCAAGCAAGGCCGAGTTTACGCCCGGCTCGTCATTCCATCGCATCTTGTGGGATTTGGCCGAGACCAGCCCTGGCCTCACGCTGCAACTGAAACCCGATAAAGAAATCGAGCGGGTTATTCTATGCAGTGGCAAGGTCTATTATGATCTATTCGATGAGCGCGAAAAGCGCGGCCTGGACAAGGTGCAAATTCTGCGCATCGAACAGCTTTATCCGTTTCCCGCGAATGCTTTGCTGCGCGAGGCCTCGCGTTTTCCAAAGGCGCGCTTCATCTGGTGTCAGGAAGAGCCGCGCAATATGGGCGCCTGGAGTTTTGTTGATCCGCTGATCGAGTGGGCGCTCAACACGATGAAGGCAGGTGATGGCCGCGCGCAATATGCAGGACGCCCGGCAACCGCCTCAACCGCCACCGGGCTTGGATCGCGTCATGCCGCCGAAACCGCCGCTTTCTTGCAGCGCGCCCTGATTGGCTGATCGTACGTACAAGGATGAAACTGAAATGAGTATTGAAATTCATGTTCCCGTATTGGGTGAATCCGTTACCGAGGCCACCCTTGTGAGCTGGTTCAGGCAGCCGGGCGAAATGGTTGCCGCCGATGATCCGCTGTGCGCGCTTGAGACCGACAAGGTGACGCTGGAGGTTCCCGCGCCCGCCAATGGCGTGTTGCTGGACATTCTTGTGCAGGTTGATCAGGTTGTTGGCGTTGGCGCGCTGCTGGCGACGTTTGAGGCGCGGGTTGGCGCGGTTGCCGCCAAGCCCGCTGCGATCAGGCAGGCCGCCGCCGCCAACGCGTTGGGGGGCAATAGGCAGGTGGCGCCCGCCATAGCCCCCGCCATAGCCCCCGCCATAGCCTTAGTGTCTGCGGGCATGGCCACGGCGCGCGCGGCGGGAGAATCGCCGCTCGCCCCATCGGTGCGCAGAATTGCCAGCGAATTTCACCTTGACCCGGCATCGGTTGCTGCAACCGGCAAGGGCGGCCGCGTCACTAAGGGCGACATGCTTGCCGCCGCCGCGCAACCCGCGCCAGCAACACCCACAACGAAAACATCAGGCCCGCAATCGGCGCGTGAGGAGCGGGTGCGCATGAGCCGCCTGCGCCAAACCATCGCCAAACGGCTGAAGGATGCGCAAAACACCGCCGCCATGCTGACCACGTTCAACGAAGTGGACATGAGCGCGGTGATGGCAATGCGCGATCAATTCAAGGACGTGTTTTTTACCAAGCACGGCGTGCGGTTGGGTTTCATGGGATTTTTCGTCAAGGCGTCGATCCAGGCGCTGCGGGAAATTCCCGCCGTCAATGCCGAGGTTGACGGCGCGGATCTGGTCTATAAAAATTATTACAATATCGGCGTCGCGGTCGGCACGCCATCCGGCCTTGTCGTGCCGGTGGTGCGGGAAGCGGACACTTTAAGTTTCGCCGGCCTGGAAAAAACCATCAACGAGCTTGGCGTAAAAGCGCGTGACGGCAAGCTTGCCATTGGCGATCTGCAAGGCGGCACCTTCACCATCTCCAACGGCGGCGTGTACGGATCATTGATGTCCACCCCCATTCTCAACCCGCCGCAATCCGGCATTCTGGGCATGCACAAAATTCAGGAGCGCCCCATCGCCGTCAACGGGCAGGTGGTGGTGCGGCCAATGATGTATCTCGCGCTTTCCTATGACCATCGTATCATTGATGGGCGCGAGGCGGTAACCTTCCTGGTGCGGATTAAAGAGTGCCTGGAAGATCCGCAACGCCTGCTGCTCGATTTATAATCATGGCTGAGAATTTTGATCTTGTCGTTATCGGCGGCGGTCCCGGCGGTTATATTTGCGCGATCCGCGCTGCTCAGCTTGGCCTGCGCGTGGCGTGTGTGGACAAGCGCGGCGCGTTGGGCGGGACATGCCTGAATGTGGGCTGCATCCCATCAAAGGCGCTGCTGCATGTGTCTGAATTGTTTGTCCAGGCGCAACATATGGCGGCGTTCGGCGTAAAAATCGGCAAGCCTAGCCTCGATCTGCCCGCGATGATGGCGCACAAGGATAAAACCGTCGGCGATTTGACCAAGGGCGTCGAATTTCTGCTGAAGAAAAACAAGATCACCTATATTTCCGGCGCCGCGCGGTTGCTAGAACGCGGCCAGGTGGAAGTGAAATTGAACGAAGGCGGCGCGAAGGTGCTAGTGGCGGATAAAATCGTCATCGCCACCGGCTCCGAACCGGCCAGCCTGCCGGGCGTCACCATTGATGAGGACCGCATCGTTTCCTCCACTGGCGCGCTGGCGCTAAAACAGGTTCCAAAACATTTGCTGGTGGTTGGCGCGGGCGTCATCGGTCTGGAGCTTGGCTCGGTGTGGGGGCGGCTTGGTGCGCAAATCACGGTGGTTGAATTTCTTGATCACATTATTCCGGGCGCCGACCGCGATGTGGGCAAAAATTTCCAGCGCATGCTGAAAAAACAGGGCATGGAGTTCAAGCTTTCAACCAAGGTTGCAGCGATTGAAAAGACGGCCAAGGGGCTAATGGTGAATATCGAGGCGGCGGCGGCCGGCAAGGCTGAAACCCTGGAGGCCGACGTGGCGCTGATCGCAATCGGCCGAAAACCGTACACGGATGAACTTGGGCTTGAGACCTTGGGCGTCGCCACGGATCGTGGTATGATTGTCACCGATCCGCATTACCGCACCAATGTCGATGGCATTTACGCCATTGGCGATGTGATCAAAGGCCCGATGCTGGCGCACAAGGCCGAGGATGAAGGTGTTGCGCTGGCGGAATTGCTGGCGGGCAAGGCAGGGCATGTGAATTACGCCGTCATTCCAAGCGTGATTTACACCGCGCCCGAGGTTGCCTGGGTGGGCAAAACCGAAGAGCAATTAAAGGCCGATGGCGTGGCCTATAAAGTTGGCAAATTTCCGTTCGCCGCCAATGCGCGGGCCAAGGTTGCAGGCGATGCTGAGGGCTTTGTCAAGGTGCTGGCCGATGCCGCCAGCGACCGGGTGCTGGGCGTGCACATGATTGGCCCCGATGCGGGCAACATGATCGGCGAAGCCGCGCTGGCGATGGAGTTTGGCGCGTCCTCCGAGGACATCGCGCGCACCTGCCATGCGCATCCGACATTAAGCGAAAGCCTCAAGGAAGCCGCCCTTGCGGTGGATGGCCGGACGCTGAACGCCTAACGCGCGCGCGGATGCGCCTGGCCATAGACATCGATCAGGCGCGCCGCGTCCACCTCGGTATAGCGCTGGGTGCTTGACAGGCTGGCGTGGCCGAGCAATTCCTGAATGGTGCGCAGATCACCCCCCGCCGATAGCAAATGCGTAGCGAAACTGTGCCGCAGCGCATGCGGCGTGGCGCTATCAGGCAGGCCCAGCAGGCTGCGCAATCTCTGCATGCGTAACTGCACAGTGCGCGGGCTCAGCCGTTTGCCGCGCGCACCAGCAAACAGCGGATCGCCGCGCGCTAATCTGTGCGGGCACAGAGCAAGATATTTCTCCACCGCCTCACGCACCACAGGCAGCACCGGAACCAGCCGTTCCTTGCCGCCCTTGCCGTGAATGAGCAGCGTTTCACCAAATGGCGCCGCGTCCCTGTTCAGCCCCAGCGCCTCCGACACCCGCAGGCCGCATCCGTAAATCAATGTCAGCACCGCCACATCACGCACCGCAATCCAGCTTTCCGCATCCGTATTGCCCGGCTCTTGCACAACGCGCAAGGCTTGCGGTTCGCTCAGCGGCTTTGGCGCCGCATGAGGAAGTTTTGGGCCGCGCTGTCCGGCGATGGCTGGATTTTTCACCCCGCCCGCGCGCTCCATAAAACGATAAAAGGCGCGAATCGCCGACAATGCGCGCGCGGTCGAGCTTGCCGCCAGCCCCTGGCCGCGCCGGTTCGCCAGATAGGCGCGAAAATCCGCCGCCCGCAGCGCGTGCAATTCCGTCAGTCCGGCAGGCCCGCCCAAATGCTGTTGCAGGAACGCAAAGAACGCGGCGATGTCGCGGCCATAGGCGTCCAGCGTATGCGGGCTGGCGCGCCGCGCATTGGCCAGATCGCGAAACCACGCCGCAACCGCATTCCCCGCGTCATGGCCCGCCGTAACAGGGATAGGGGGAAGGGTCACTGGCATAGCGGGAATAACACCGCCCTATACAATCTTTTGTCCGGTTTTTTTCCAGTCGGCCAGAAATGCCTCAAGCCCCGCATCGGTCAGCGGATGACGGATCAATTGCCGCAACACATTGGGCGGCAGGGTGCACACATCCGCGCCGATGATCGCCGCTTGCAGCACATGGGCGGGATGGCGCACCGAAGCCACCAGTATCTCGGTCTTCAGCGCCGGATAATTGTCATAGATGGTGCGAATATCGGAGATCAGATCCATGCCTTCCTGATTGATATCATCCAGCCGCCCGACAAACGGCGAAATGAACGCCGCCCCCGCCTTTGCCGCCAGCAACGCCTGATTGGCCGAAAAGCACAAAGTCACGTTGACCATCGCGCCGTCATCGGCAAGCGTGCGGCAGGCCTTCAGCCCATCCCAGGTGCACGGAACCTTGATGGTGATATTCTTGGCCACGGCGCGCAGCGTTGCCGCCTCGCGCAACATGCCCGCTGTATCCAGCGCCGTCACCTCGGCGCTGACCGGCCCGTTAACGATGGCGCAAATTTCGCGTAGCGTCTCAAAAAAATCCCGCCCGGATTTGGCCACCAGCGACGGGTTGGTGGTGATCCCGTCCACCATGCCGGTGGCGGCAAGATCGCGGATTTCATCAATTTCAGCCGTGTCGATAAAGAATTTCATGCAATCTGCTTTCTGGTTGCTTGGACGACGCAATATATCGCATGCCGTTGCGTAACGCCACTTTGGCTTGCCGCCGCTTAACGGTCCAGATCAATCCCGGCGCTCACCGGCAGGCCGAACAGGGTTCCGGCCTTTATCAGCACCCTGTCAAGACTGTAGATGGCGCTGGCGCGATGCGTGCTGGCGATGGCCAGATGCAGGGCGTCACCTGCGCGCAGCCCGGACTCATAGCGCGCGAGATACTGCCGGGCCAGATCAAACGCATCCGGGCCGGGCAGCAGGACGGTAAAGGATTCAGCTATAATTGCATCGAACTGGGTCGTGGCGTTGCCTGCTCCCACTATGTCCATCCCACCCATGCGGACCTCTCTGGCTAACATCGAGGAAAACTCGACCCGGGTCCAATGGCTGATAGTCAGCTCGCCTGCTGGAAGTCCGGCGATGAACCGCGTGACTCTTTCGCTAGTGGGTTCCTGTTTTATGAGAGGGGTGATAAAGCTGGTGTCGATGTAGAGCATTACAGATCTTCGTCACGCATCTCACGCAGCAGCTCCGCGCTGGAGCGCCGCCAGGGGGGCATTGTCGCCCGGAACGCGGTCAAATCGCGCAGCGGAAGTTTCGGGCGCGTCACCGGGGAAAGCTGCGCCACTGGACGGCCATGCCGGGTGATCACCACCTCCTGCCCGGCCTCAACCTGCCTCAGCAATTCACTCAGATGCGCCTTGGCATGCGCCAGATTGACCGTAACCATCGTACATCTCCCATTATGACCAGAAATATAGTCATAATATAGGATGCGGCCATGCCGGTTACAAGCGCTTTATGCGCTTCGCTCGCAATGACATATGGAGCGAACGTCAATCCCGCCACACTTGCCGCGCCAAGGCGATGAGCTTTTCGGCATCCTCCGGCTTGCGAAATATATGACGCCAAAAGTCTTCAAAGTATTGGCGGGTCCAGCCGGGTTCAAGCTGGCGTACTTTCTGTATCTGCGCCTGCGCATCGGCGTCGCGCCCCAAAGCAGTCAGGCACATGGCTAACACGAGATAAGCACGGGCAGAGCCGGGCGTGTGCCTCACAGACATACGCGCCGCCTGCTCAGCCTGTTGAGCGTCGTTAAGTGACAAGTAACAGAACGAGAGAAAATAATAGACCAAACCAATATAGGGGTCTTTCGGCGAGCGGCGGATGAAAAGCTGTAAGTGGGTGATGCCTTCCCCAGGGCTTGCATCGGCCCAAAGTGCTGCGCTGTACCCCAAGAGGGCGAGGCTGCTATTAGGATTGACGGCGCGGCTGCGTTCCAGATAGTCAATGGCCTGCGCTGATTGACCGGCCCATACTATGGCAGACCCGCTATAGCCCAATACGACCGGATCGCTCGAAGCCAACCGCAGCGCTTTGTCGGCCAGCGAAAGTATCTCTTTGGAATCTTTGGCCAGATCGATGCTCAGTCCCCAGGATATTCGCAAGCCGGCGAGAAAACTAAGTAAGGCCCAGCTAACCGCATAACCCGGCTCAATTTCGGATGCCCGCCGCACCAGCTTTTCCGCTTCCAGAAGATTTTTTGAGTCTGGTTGTGTGAGGTAGAGAACCTCCGCCTGCACGCACAACGCCCAGGCCTGCAGGTCTTCGGGACGCTGACGGCTCGCGCGCTTCGCCTCGGCCACCCCAAGATTGACGCACAGAGTAGTCACCAGGCCATCGACCACCTCATCCATGACATCAAATATTTCCGCCACCGGACTGTCAAACTTGCCGGCCCACACATGGTTGCCGCTGGCGGTGTCGATCAGCTGCACATTGATGCGCAGGCGCTCGCCTATCGGGCGGATGCTGCCCTCCAGCACATAGCGCACGCCAAGCTCCTTGCCCACGGTCCGGAGATCCACTGGCTGGCCTTTGTAGACAAAGG
>CAMTWQ010000091.1:0-31159 GCA_947085465.1 uncultured Alphaproteobacteria bacterium | reverse complement strand
GGGTCGAACCGCAACGCGAGGTCGGTGGTCAGCATGGCTGGCGCGTGACGCTTGGACGGGTCGTGGGCATCGGGCACTGAACCGGCGCCCGCGTCATGCTTCGGCTTCCACTGCTGCGCACCGGCCGGGCTCTTGGTCAGCTCCCAGTCGTAGCCGAACAGGTTCCAGAAGAAGTTGCTGCTCCACTTCGTCGGCGTACTGGTCCAGGTGACTTCCAGACCGCTGCCAATCTGATCACCGCCTTTGCCCGTGCGAAAGCTGCTCTTCCAGCCAAAGCCCTGTTGCTCGATGCTGGCAGCTTCAGGCTCAGGGCCCACCAGTGACGCATCGCCGGCGCCGTGGGCTTTGCCAAAGGTATGACCGCCCGCAATGAGCGCAACCGTCTCTTCGTCGTTCATCGCCATGCGCTTGAAGGTTTCGCGGATATCGCGCGCCGCAGCGAGCGGATCCGGGTTGCCGTCCGGGCCTTCCGGATTGACGTAGATCAGTCCCATCTGCACGGCAGCGAGCGGATTGTCGAGATCCCGGTCGCCGGAGTAGCGTTTTTCACTGCCCTTCCAGGCGGTCTCGGCGCCCCAGTTGACGTCTTCTTCCGGCGCCCAGATGTCCTCACGCCCGCCGCCAAAACCGAAGGTTTTGAATCCCATCGATTCCAGCGCGACGTTGCCGGTGAGGATCATGAGGTCGGCCCAGGAGATTTTCCGGCCATACTTTTGCTTGATCGGCCAAATCAGCCTGCGCGCCTTGTCAAGGTTGACGTTGTCGGGCCAGCTGTTGAGCGGGGCAAAGCGCAGATTGCCGCTGCCTGCGCCGCCACGACCGTCGCCGATGCGGTATGTGCCTGCGGCGTGCCATGCCATGCGAATGAATAAAGGCCCATAATGACCGAAGTCCGCCGGCCACCAGTCCTGCGAGTCGGTCATCAGCTCCACGAGATCCTTCTTCACGGCCGCCAGGTCGAGGCTCTTGAACGCTTCGGCGTAGTTGAAGCCCTTGCCCATGGGATCAGACAGGGATGAGTGCTGGTGCAGCATCTTCAGGTCGAGCTGGTTCGGCCACCAGTCATGGTTCAACTTTCCAGTGCCGGCGGTGTGATTGAATGGGCATTTCGTTTCGGTTGACATGTGTTTCTCCTTAGCCAGATTGAATCCAACGGCCCGCTCCGCGGATTCAAATTCGGCGTGTAACAGTGTAACATTGAGTAACGGCGGGCGAAGCGTACGAGACGCGTTACCCATCTAATTTATAATGAATATTATATCTTGCGGGAGCAAGCGCCGTCAACAATTTAGAATCATTTTAATTTGATGCCATGTCTGCCGAAAGCCTATGGCTATGCTGTGACGTATCAGGTAAGCCGGATAATCACATCAATGCGCGAGACCCTCGCCCCCTCAGGCGCCACGGGAAGCCCGCGAATATCTACATTTGCCCCATCAATATCGACTAGCGCGCCACGATTTTCAAAAAAGAAATGGTGATGATCGCTCACATTCGTGTCGAAATAGGTGCAGGCGGAACTAACCACCACTTCACGCAGCAATCCAGCCGCCGTGAATTGGTGCAGCGTATTATACACCGTCGCCAGCGACACCCGTACATTGGCTGCCTGCGCTTGCTCATACAGCGACTCCGCTGTGACATGATGATCGCCGGGTTCAAACAAAAGCTGCGCCAGGGCAAGCCGCTGCCGCGTCGGGCGCAGCTTCACCGCGCGCAGCCGCTGTAGCGCATTGGAAATGTTGGTAGGAGGCGATTGCGGTTCCATTGCGTTGAATATCGGCATCGGTATAACGTTTGTCCAGTCTAATATGTTTTCAGGTAAAGCAAACGAAGATATGCTGACCCATCAGACCGCGCCGGGTTCCACCCCGACATGGCATTTGTTTGTGCCAAAACTGTATACCGTGCTGCGCGAGGGCTATCGCGCACAGGATTTTCGGGATGACGCGATTGCGGGCCTGACGGTGGCGATCGTGGCTTTGCCGTTGGCCATGGCGCTGGCCATTGCGTCGGGCACAACGCCGGACAAAGGATTGGTTACAGCCATTGTTGCCGGATTTCTGATTTCCGCGCTGGGCGGCAGCCGGTTTCAGATTGGCGGGCCAACCGGCGCGTTTGTGGTGGTGGTATTCAATGTCATTCACGCGCATGGCTATGACGGGCTGGTGCTGGCCACCCTGATGGCAGGGATAATGCTGCTTGTCGCGGGCATCGCGCGGTTTGGCGACTGGATCAAATATATTCCCGATCCGGTGGTAACCGGTTTCACCTCCGGCATTGCGGTGATTATTTTTTCCAGCCAGGTCGGCGATCTGTTCGGGCTTTCACTGGCTAATTTACCAGCGGAATTTGCGGCCAAATGGATGGCATTCTGGGATGCGCGCGACAGAGTAAACCCATGGGCGGCGGGGGTGGCGTTTGGCGCGCTTGGGGTAATCATTGCCCAGCGGCGTCTGGCGCCAAAATGGCCCGGATTTCTGATCGCTGTGATTGCGGCCTCGCTGCTGGTCTATCTACTGCAACTCCCGGTGGATACGATTGGCTCGCGCTTTGGCGGCATTCCCGGCAGCCTGCCGATGCCGCAATGGCCGGAAATCAGTTTTGCGCGCATGCAGGAATTACTGCCCAGCGCCTTCACCATTGCGTTTCTGGCGGGCGTCGAAAGCCTGCTCTCCGCCATGGTGGCCGATGGCATGACCGGGCGGCGGCACCGTTCCAACTGCGAACTAGTGGCGCAGGGGACGGCCAATATCGCCTCGGCGCTGTTTGGCGGCATGCCTGCCACCGGCGCGATCGCGCGCACCGCCACCAATATCCGCTCCGGCGCGCGTTCGCCCGTCGCCGGGATGATTCATGCGTTGTTTTTGCTGCTGTTTATTCTGCTGCTGGCGCCGCTGGCGGTTTTCATTCCGATGGCGTCGCTGGCAGCGATATTGGTCATTGTCGCCTGGAATATGAGCGAGGTGGATAAGTTCCGCGCCCTGATGTCCGCGCCGCGCGGCGATCAAGTCGTGCTGCTGCTGACCTTCGGGCTTACGGTCATGGTTGATCTGACAGTGGCCATTGAAGTGGGCGTGGTTCTGGCGGCCATTCTGTTCATGCACCGCATGTCACAGGCGGATACGGCGCAATATGGCGCGGCGCTCTGGCAGCATGATGAGGATGATTTCGCCCGTTCGCCCAATGGCGGCTATACTCAGCGCGATTCCCTGCCGCCCGGGGCCGAGGTGTTCCGCCTGCGCGGGCCGCTGTTTTTTGGCAATGCGGCCCGGCTTGGCGATATTCTGGATGCGATCTTTGGACCCTGGCCAAGGATAATAATCCTGAGAATGCGCGACGTGCCGATGATCGATGCGACCGGGGTGGGCGCTTTGGGGGAGTTTCTTCACCGTTGCGAGGCGCATGGAACGGGGGTTATCATGACCGGTATTCAGCCACAACCGCGACAGGTGCTGGACCGGATGGGTTTTGCCAGGGGGTCTGCGGCATTACAATTCGCGCAGGACTTTCCCGCCGCCGTCATGCTGGCAAGGAATAATGCGTAAACCGCTTTCGCGGATTGTTACGATATGTTACGCCAGATCACGAAAAATGGATTCTGCCCCCAGAAGGTATGATGGATGCCGAATAAGCCGGCGACGCTGAATTATGAGGATTTGCTGAGCTGCGGCCATGGGCGGATGTTCGGCCCCGGTAATGCGCAGTTACCGCTGCCGCCGATGCTGATGTTTGACCGCATTACCCGGATTTCTGACACTGGCGGCGCCCACGGCAAGGGCGAGATCGTGGCGGAACTGGATATAAGGCCGGATTTATGGTTTTTTGCCTGTCATTTCGAAGGCGATCCGGTGATGCCCGGCTGTCTGGGGCTGGATGCGCTGTGGCAACTGGTAGGGTTTTTCCTTGGCTGGCTTGGGGCGCAAGGCCGGGGCCGCGCCCTGGGTGTCGGCGAGGTAAAGTTGATGGATATGGTCCAACCCAGGCACAAATTGCTAACCTACCGGCTTGATCTGAAACGGGTCATTAATCGCAGGCTGGTGATGGGGGTTGCTGATGGCAGCATCAGCGTCGATGGCAATGAGACCTGCCGCGCTGAAGATTTGAAAGTTGGACTTTTTCAGGCCAGCAATTAGGAGAACGTCATGAGACGTGTCGTGGTTACCGGCATGGGCATTGTTTCCAGTATTGGCAATGACAGCCAGCAGGTGCTGGCCAGCCTGCGCGAGGGCCGCTCAGGCGTCGAGTTTGTCGCCACCTATCGCGACATGGGATTTCGCAGCCATGTTGCGGGTACGCTGAAAATTGATCTGGAAGAAGTGGTCGAGCGCAAGCTGAAACGCTTTATGGGCGACGCAGCCGCCTATGCCTATATCGCCATGCAGCAGGCGATACGGGATGCGGGCCTGGAGACACGCGAAATCTCGCACGAGCGCACCGGCATCATTGTCGGCTCGGGCGGGCCATCGACGCATAATATTTTGCTGGCCTGCGATACGGCGCGCGAAAAAGGACCAAAAAAAGTCGGCCCGTTCATGGTGCCGCGTAATATGTCGAGCAGCACCTCGGCCAATCTCGCCACCGCGTTCCAGATCAAGGGGCTGAACTACACCATCTCGTCGGCCTGCTCGACCAGCGCGCACTGCATCGGCAGCGCCGCCGAACAGATTCAATATGGAAAGCAGGACATCATGTTCGCAGGCGGTGGCGAGGAACTGGATTGGACACTCACAGTCCTGTTTGACGCCATGGGCGCATTATCCAGCAAATATAATGACACCCCGCAAAAGGCCTCGCGCGCCTATGACGCCAACCGCGACGGTTTTGTCATCTCCGGCGGCGGCGGCTGTCTGGTGCTTGAAGAACTTGAGCATGCCAAGGCGCGCGGCGCAAAAATCTACGGCGAGCTTACCGGATATGGCGCGACATCGGATGGCGTTGACATGGTGCAGCCATCCGGCGAAGGCGCAGTGCGCTGCATGCGGATGGCTATGGCGGGGCTGAACGGGACGATAGATTACATCAACGCGCATGGCACCTCGACGCCGATCGGCGACACCAAGGAACTGGAAGCCATCCGTGAAGTATTCGGCGATAAAATCCCGCCAATCAGCTCTACCAAATCCCTGACCGGCCATAGCCAGGGGGCAACCGGCGTGCACGAAGCCATCTATTCGCTGCTGATGCTGAACAATGGCTTTGTCTGCGCCTCCGCCAACATTGACGATCTTGACCCGTTGGCCGCGGATATTCCAATAGCCCGTACCCTGATTGATAACGCCAAGCTGAATACGGTGCTTTCCAACAGTTTTGGGTTTGGCGGCACTAATGCCTGCCTGGCGTTTTCGCGTCTTGGATAAATCCCTGCACACCACACAAAGGAATGCGCGCCCATGACCGGCACGGGTAAGCTGATGGCCGGCAAGCGCGGCCTGGTGATGGGCATCGCCAATGATCATTCCATCGCCTGGGGCATTGCCAAAATGCTGGGCGAGCATGGCGCGGAAATGGCGTTCACGTTTCAAAACGAAAGTTTTGGCAAACGATTGCAGCCGCTGGCGGAATCGGTTGGATCAAGCCTGATGCTGCCATGCGATGTCGCTGATCGCGATAGCCTGGACAAAGTGTTTGCGGTGCTGGAAGCCGTCTGGGGACAGATCGATTTTGTGGTGCATGCGATCGCCTATTCCGACAAGGATGAATTGAAGGGCCGTTTCCTCGATACAACGCGGGAAAATTTTCTCAACACGATGGATATCTCCTGTTTCTCTCTCAACGAGGTGGCGCGCCGCGCCGCGCCGTTGATGAAAGGCGGCGGAGCCATTGTCACGCTCACCTATATGGGTTCGGTGAAGGTAATGCCGGATTACAATGTCATGGGTGTGGCCAAGGCGGCGCTTGAGGCTAGCGTGCGTTATCTGGCAGCCGATCTCGGTCCCCAGGGCATCCGGGTGAATGCGATTTCTGCGGGCCCGATGCGCACACTTGCCGGTTCGGCCATTGGATCAGCCCGCTATGTCTACCGCACCAGCCGCGAGATGGCGCCGCTGCGCATGAATATTGATCTGGCGCATCTGGGCGGCGCGGGGCTTTATCTGTTAAGCGATCTGTCAGCCGGCACTACGGGCGAAATCCACTATGTGGATGCGGGCTATAACATCATTGGCATGCCGCGCCCGGACATGCCGGATAGTTCGTCCACGGATTAATAATGCCCGCGCAACACCGCTCCCGCTTACTCATCATCGGCTCCGGCCCGGCCGGATACACCGCCGCCATATATGCGGCGCGCGCGATGCTGGAACCGATTCTGGTGACGGGCATTGATCAGGGCGGGCAGTTGACCATCACCACCGACGTGGAGAACTATCCAGGCTTTGCGGGCGCGATTCAGGGTCCGTGGTTAATGGAGCAGATGCGCGACCAGGCGCTGCATGTTGGCGCAAGGCTGATCAACGACACAATTGTGAAAGTGGATTTTTCCCGGCGCCCGTTCGTATGTGCTGG
Source organism: uncultured Alphaproteobacteria bacterium (assembly GCA_947085465.1). Classification (GTDB taxonomy): domain Bacteria; phylum Pseudomonadota; class Alphaproteobacteria; order UBA11222; family UBA11222; genus CAMTWQ01. The sequence goes on along the minus strand of CAMTWQ010000091.1, from coordinate 24,652 downwards.
CGATAGCGGCGACACCTACACCGCCGATGCGGTAATAGTTTCCACCGGGGCGCAGGCGCGCTGGCTTGGTTTGTCGTCCGAGGAACGCTTCAAGGGCTTTGGCGTTTCGGCGTGCGCCACCTGCGACGGATTTTTTTACCGCGGCAAGGAAGTTCTGGTGATTGGCGGCGGCAATACAGCCGTGGAAGAGGCGTTGTTCCTGACCAAATTCGCCAGCAAGGTAACGCTGGTGCACCGCCGCGACAGCCTGCGCGCGGAAAAAATCATGCAAAACCGACTGTTCGCCAATCCTAAAGTATCTGTAATTTGGGACAGCGCGCTAGAGGAAGTTCTTGGCACGGACAATCCGCCCGGCGTCACCGGGGCGCGGCTTCGCAATGTCAAAACCGGCGCGACGCAAGAAATTTCCGCGCATGGGGTTTTCATCGCCATCGGCCACAGCCCCTCAACCGCCATCTTCAAGGGCCAGTTGCCGATGGATAGGGACGGCTATCTGCTGAAGGCGCCGGATTCAACCGCCACCGAAATCCCCGGCGTGTTTGCGGCAGGCGATGTCACCGACAAGATTTTCCGCCAGGCGGTGACGGCTGCCGGGCTTGGCTGCATGGCGGCGCTGGAGGCTGAAAAATTTCTCGCCGGGCATGGCTAACAGGCTGCTGAGAAACGCATTATTTTCATTTAATCAAGACCCAACAGGTGCGGCAAATCTGACATTGCGTGAAACAGGTGGCCGCCCTGCGCCGCAAGGCCTGTTGCGTTGCTGTCAGGATCGCCCGCATAGGCGAATACCTGCATGCCCGCATCGCGCGCGCCTATTACGCCCGGCACGCTATCCTCAATCACCACCGTGCGATATGGCGCAATACGCATCTGCGCGGCTGCATATAAAAACAGATCGGGATGCGGCTTGCCGCGCGCCACCATGCTGCTGGAAAAAATTCGCTCACCGAAATAACGCCGTAAGCCGGTTAAGCCAAGCGTCAATTCCATTTTGTCCAGCGAGCCGGACGAAGCGATGCAAAACGAAATGTTGCGCGATTGCACAAGCGCAACCACCTCTTGCGCCCCCGGCACTGGCTGCAAGGACTGCCGGAACGCAGCATGGATTTCTTCCCGGACCTTGCCTTCCCAGTCAGCCGGCAGCGGCCCGCCGATCCATTTCTCTATCATCGCCATCTCATCCGCCACAGTCACGCCAAGTGTGGCGGCGCGAAGCTCACGGGTGCTTATCGGATAGCCAAGTCTGGTAATCGCCGCCGCTGTGACGCGGATTGCAATTGGCTCGCTATCAACAAGCACCCCGTCGCAATCAAAAATCACCAGATCAGGCGGAGTTGCATTAGCCGTCATTACATAAACAGATTTTGGCCGTTCATGTTTTTATACAGGCCCGCTACCTGTTCGCCATAGCCGTTGTATATCACCGTCGGCACCGTGCCGCGCACGCCGAGTATTTCTTCCACCGCCTGGCTCCAGCGCGGATGCGCCACCTCCGGGTTGACGTTCGCCCAAAATCCGTATTCATCGGCGTTGAGCTGTTCCCAAAAACTGACCGGGCGTTTATCGGTTAGGGTAAAGCGGACAATCGATTTGATCGATTTGAAGCCATACTTCCAGGGCAACGCTAGGCGCAATGGCGCGCCAAACTGCTTACCCAGCGGCTTGCCGTAAGCGCCCGTCACCAGAAACGCCAGATCGTTCTGGGCTTCCTCGATGGTGAGCGCCTCCACATAGGGCCAGGGATACCAGAACTGTTTTTGCCCCTCGGCGACTTCAGGCTTTTGGAAAGTTTCCATGCGCACATAGCGCGCCTCGGGTTCCGGATCGGCCAATTTTAGAATTTCCGCCAATGGAAAACCCGTCCATGGCGCCACCATCGACCAGCGCTCAACACAGCGATGCCGGTAGATGCGCTCCTCCAGCGGCATTTTCCGGATCAGCGCATCAATATCGAGGGTTTGCGGATTGCGCGCTAGTCCGTCAATGCGCACTTCCCATGGGCGGGTTGGCAGCGCTTGCGCGGCCTCCCAAATCTGTTTATGCGAAGCGAACTCGTAAAAATTATTGTAGGTGGAGGAAAGCTCTTCCGCCGTAATTGCCCGGTCAAGCGGCCCATAGGCGGGATTAGCCTTGGCTGGATAAAGATCAGCCGTTGGATCAAGTGAGGGAACCGCCGCGCCCGCACCGCCAACAATGCCCCCGCCGATGCCAGCGCCGGCAAGCACCGCCACGCCAATCGCGCCCTGCATGAACTTCCGGCGGTTGGTGAAGATATGCTCGGGCGTCACCTTATTTTCAGAAATTTCCCAGCTACGCTTGATCTTGATCAGCATGAACGCTCCTCCAACTTGACTTTCATTTTGCGCAGCAGGCTCAGTGCGATTAGGCCAGCGCCAAAGCCAAAAAACACCAGCCACGCAGGACTAAGAAGTAACGGCAATAGCACATAAGACCATAATTGCGGCAGAACATAGCGCTCCGTAATCGCCTGCAACAGATTAAGGCTCGGCGCGTCCCATTGATGCCATAATGCGCCGAGCGCCTGCGGCGTGTAGCTAATCCCGCCGCCGGTAAGATTCAGATCAGCGATCAGCAACAATACGCCGCCCGCCATGATCACCCCGCCCAGGATGCGTAACCCCGTCCGCCATTTAGCAAACACCTAAAACACTCCTCATGAATGACGCTCATGCAGATATTCGGCGTCTCAGGCAAACAGGTTACATCAAGGGCGGGGTTTTCAGCAGCCTGCTAGACCGATACGCGGCGCAATGCTGATAAGGCGCAAGAAGCGCTCACGCCGCCTTACTGCTCTTCGCCACTGCTTCCTCGGCGAGGCGTCCGGTCAATTCCTGCAGGTGATCAAAGCGCCAGCTATAGGTGCCTACGCCCTGGCTGACCGAGCGCAACTCAATGATCAGATCATGCAGTTCGACCTGCGGCAATTGCACGGAAATGCGGTCCCAGCCGGGCCAGCCTTCGCGCCGGTCAAAGCCCAATATATGCCCGCGCCGCGCCGATACAATGGCGTTCACCTTTGAGGTGGCTTCGCTGGGCGCCACCACATCAATGTGCAGAATTGGCTCTAACAGCACCGGCGAACAGGCTGGCATCGCCTCCTGCATGGCGATGCGGGCAGCGGTGCGGAACGCCTGTTCGGAAGAATCGACCGTATGGTACGAACCATCGACCAGCGCCACCGCGACATCGACCATTGGAAAACCCAGCGGCCCGCGCGCCAGATAATCCCGCACGCCTGCCTCAACACCGGGAATATAGTTTCGCGGCACCACGCCGCCGGTGATTTTATCCTCGAACACAAACCCCTCTCCGCGCGGCAGCGGAGATATTTCCAGCACCACGTCGCCGAATTGCCCATGCCCGCCGGATTGCCGTTTGTGGCGGCCGCGTTGCGTGGCGGGTTTGCGGATCGCCTCACGATACGGAACCATCGGGACAGTGGTGCGCACACTAAGGCCAAAGCGGCCCTGTAAGCGCTCCACAGCAATGCGCAAATGCATTTCGCCCTGCCCTTCCAGCAGCATCTCGTGGGTTTCCGGCGAATGGGTAAGTTGAATAGAGGGATCTTCTTCGCTGATTTTGGAGATTGCTGACGCGAGTTTCACTTCGTCCTTGCGATCATCCACATGCACGGCTAAACGGAATACCGGCGCCAGCACTCCGATCCTGGCGAGCGGTGGCGCATTGCCCTTGATCGCGCCAAGCGCATCGCCGGTCTTTACCGGCTCAAGCCGGCCCAGCGCAACCGTATCACCGGCCTCCGCAACGCCTATTTTGCGCGTCTGCTGTCCAAGCAAACTGAAAATACTTGATACACGCTCGCCGCCGCCAGATACGGTGTACAGGGTGTCACCCTCCTTGACACCACCGCGCAGCATCCGCACCACGGATAGCTTGCCGCCATGGGCGGTATGGTAGGTCTTCAGGACCTGTCCCAAAGCGCTGCCAGTTTCCGGCACCGCAAGCCGTGTTGCTGTTTGCGCAATGCCCGGGACCTCATGGCGCAACGCCTTTAATAGACGCCGCACCCCATTATCGTTTTGCGCCGAACCGAGCAGCACCGGCACAATTTGCGCCGCTGCAAAATCGCGGGTGAGATTGCTGAATATTTCATCGCGCGGCGGCGCGATATCCGACAACAACTCCTCCATTAGCTGATCATCGTAATCCGCCAGCCGCTCCAGCATTTCATAGCGGGCCTCAACGGCGCGGGCCTCAGCACCGCCTGGAGTTTCGACAATTTCTGACGGCGCGTGTTCGCGGTACACATAGGCCCGCTCCAACGCCAGATCGATAAAGCCGGAAACAATCCCCTCATTCCAGATCGGCGCCTGGCGCAATACCAGCGGTGCTGTGCTGATCGGCTGTAGCGCCGCCAGCAGATCTCGCACACGCCCCTTCGCCTGATCAATTTTATTGACGAACAGCAAATGCGGCACCTTACGGTTTTGCAAATGCCACAGAAAGGGTTGCAGCGCCAGCAACTTACTTATGTCTGGCTCACACACAATGACCGCCGCATCAATACCGGCCAATGCGTTCAAACTGTCCTGCATGAATTCTATCGAGCCGGGACAATCGATAAATGTAAACCGGTCTCCAAGATATTCGCAGGTGGCGATATTCGCCTCAACGCTCATGGCATGCGCCCGGGCCTCGCTTGATGCGTCACCTACGCTGCTGCCCTCACTCACTGATCCCTTGCGGCTTGTTGCGCCACAAATATGCAGGATGCTTTCGAACAGTGTGGTTTTCCCAGTAAGATACGGGCCAACCAGCGCAATACAGCGCGGGCCCGGATTGGTTCGAAGAACGCCATTCGTCATGACCTTTCCTCCCTGGTGTTTGCCTATAAGCGACCCATTTGAAAGGCCATGCTCTCAGGCTAAGCGCGAATGTGCAAGCATTTCGCATAGGCGGCCAGAGAGAATTCGTTCCACAACCTGCGACGCCAAGGGCCCATGGCCGGGGCAGTGTTTTCAAACGCCAACAACCAGCCGGCTATTTTTCCCCAGCACCTTCTGCGCAATCCACAAGGACAGGCAACTTATGGCGGTTATGGCTATGATAAAGGCCAGCAAGGCTATCACGCTGGCCGGGAAAAACTCTGAACCCGTAAAGTAGTTATTCCCCATTTTAACGATCTGAAGAAAATAACCATGCACGAAGAAAACGCCAAAACTCGCAGTTCCAACATATGAAAGCCTGGCGAGCAGGTCTTTGCCGTATAAATCCAGGTAATAAACCAGAAGAACTGCCGTAACCGCCTTGAATATAAAGAGATATTCAATGGCCGCATCCAAAAGCATAACTTCAGCCCAGAATGCGGCAATGGCCAGCGCCAGCAAAGGCCAGTGCCAGTTAATAACCCACCGCGCCATCTGATCGCGGAATTGCGAACAGAACATGCCGAAAAAATAGATGGAAAATAGATAAATGGCCTTGCTGACGGGGGAAAAATATCCCCCGAGATGTGTGATGTCCAGAAATCCGTCGCGCCCCAACAGGGCTGACATCACCAACAAAACCGGAAGCGCATAATAGGGCCATTTAGCGCGATCCGCCGCAATCAGCAGCGGTGCAAACACATAAATAATCGAAATGGTTGGAACGAACCAGAACGGCGCAAGATGTTTGCCGGTGATCAGAAATAGAAAGATTTGCACGGCGATGTGTTTGTCTTCAAACCCCACCGGCATTTCCTGATCGACAAAGGTAAGGGATCCAATGAGCGCCGGAATAGACAAAATCAAGTATGGCGTGATTACATTTTTTATTTTGCTAGTATAGTAATTTTTTGTATTAAAATTCCTGGATAAATATTGAAATAAAAATCCAGCTATAAAGAAAAACCAAATAGATGACTCATTGAATAAGGCGTCAAAACTACGAAATAATATCTTGTCGTCACCCCAGTCAAAATTATGAAGCGAATGCGCGCCGACAATACCTAGGATTGCCACGGTTCTAAAGTTATGAATATTTGCTAAATACATTATGCTTATATCAGATATTGAGAGGCTTTACTTCCCTGCCGCTGCTATAAATTGGGAGGCAGCGCGCTTCTACAATGTTCCCTTCATCGCACAGCATGCAACATAGCTGAACGAAGGTAAACAAACCAATTCACGCCAAAAATGCGGTGATACGCAAGGGCGTTACATATCTTCAGTTGAGTCCGGTCCGGTCTCATGCGATGTTTTTTCGTCAGCCGCCTCGACGTAAGGCGCGAGCATGTCGTTTTTTTCGTTTTTTGTTTTTTTTACGCTCGGCGGCTCACCTCGCGCCGTACCACCCTGCTGGCCGGGAAAGTCACCGTGACCGTCGTGCCGCATCCAACCTCGCTGGTGATTTCAAGCGCGCCACCATGGCGTCCGGTCAGCATTTTCGCCATCGGCAGCCCCAGCCCGGCGCCCTCATGGGCGCGGGTCAATTCATTGGCCACCTGGCCGAACGTCTCCAGCACTATTGGCAAATCCTCGGGCGCAATGCCGATGCCGGTATCGGTGACAGTGATCTGTAAGCAACCATCAGGCAATGACCCAGCGCACAACCGCACCACGCCCCCGGCGGCGGTGAACTTGATCGCATTACTGAGTAGATTGTTAAAAATTTGCTGAACCCGCGTTGGGTCGCCATGCAGGAACGGCAAATCTCCGGCAATCTCCGCCGCCAAAATCACGCCCCGCCGCTCCGCTACGACCGCCAGCATATGCAGGCTGGCCTCGAGAATCCCGGAGAGATTGAATGTCTCTTCGCTAAGCGACAGTTTACCGGATTCGATGCACGAAACATCGAGCAATTCATTGATCAAGTGCAGCAAATGCATGCCGCTTTGATTAATATCATTTGCATACTCGGTATATTTTTCATGACCGGTGGGGCCAAACATCTGTTGCGAAATCATATCGGAAAACCCGATGATGGCATTCAACGGCGTTCGCAATTCGTGGCTCATATTGCCCAGGAACAGGGTTTTAGCATGACTTGCCGCATTCGCCGAATGCGTGGCTGCGAGGGCGTTGCGTAATTTTTTTTCTGTGCGTATGCGCAACGTCAATGCGCGGTTTAGCCGTTTGTTGGAGGCGTTTAGCTGTTCATTAGCATTGTCAAGCTCAGCGGTGCGATCCGCCACCTTGGCGTCCAGCTCGGCATTGCTGCGGCTCAATTTCTCATAGGCCGCTTGCAGCCGTTCGGCCATAACGTTGAACGTGCTGGCAAATTTTCCGAGTTCGTCTTTCGCAGGCCACTCGACTCGCTGGCTGAAATCTCCAGTGCTGAGCTTGTCCGCAGCCTTGGAAAGTTTACGCAGCGGCAAAACGATACCCCGCGAGATGAATATCAGGCTGAGAATTGTCAGCGCGGCCCATAGGGCGAACCGCAGCAAGGCCGTCTGATTTGCGAGCGTGAGGGTTGCGCTCTGGCTGGCATTTATTGATTGTATATAGGCTGCCGTATTTACATGAACATCCTCGTCAAGCATGCTGTCGAGCAGCCTGCGGTGGGCGGCAAACTGTTGAAAAATTTTGTCGATCTCCCCGGTTGCCTGTTCCGCATGCGCATCTTTAAGGTCGAGCAACTTGTTGCCTAATCCGATATAGCTGGAAAACGTCCGTCCAGTTTTCGCCGCCAGGGCCTTTTGTTGTTCTGTGAACGCCAGGTTGGCGTAGATGGTGTGGAATTTATCGAAGCTGGCGATGCCGGCGGTAATCAATTTACGTTGCGCGATGTCCGGCCGATGCAGGTATTTCACCACATTAAGCTCAACCCCGGCTACGCTGATCTCCATCTTGTGAGTTGCAACAGTTGTCGGCCAGGCCACAGTGGCGACCTGACGCAGGTGCGACTCGAATCTTTTGAGAAAAATGACCCCGGTTATTGTCGAGAAGAGAAACAACGCGGCGAAGCCGCCAAGCACCAAGCCCAGCTTGCGGGTGATTCCAGACCTGAACATAACAGCATCCTCATACGAGTTTCCCCATCATCTTCAGGCACCCCACAACAGGAGATCACTAAAATCACCTGTCTCAAATCAATTATTAACCATAAATTAGGTTAATAATTTATAAACATCCCATATCCCTTAACTGCTGCGTGCTCAGCCCCGGATGCTATCGACCTGCATCCGCTGCACCGAGGCCTTCACCACGGGCACTTCACCATCGGCGAGTGGTTTCATCCATTTTTTGCGGCGCAACGCCGCATCCAGATAGGGCGCGAGTTCCGCCTGCTTTTTCGCCAGGCGCGCGCTCGCATCGGCCTTGAACTCCGGCATCACCTCTTTGGCGAAAAGTTCGAGAGATTCACAGATATGCGCATGCTTGTTGCGGCCGGCCTGTTGCAGGAAAATCACCTGATCAATGCCCACCTCCTGGAAAGCGCGCAGGTGTTTTTTCATGTCGTCCGGCGTGCCGATGCCGGATTTACGGAAGCCCTGCTCTCTTGCCTCGGCAACAATTTTTTCGGTGCGGTCGCCACGTTTTTCCAGATATTCGCCCCACATATTGGTGCGCCCAGGCACTGTGTCATGCGCCACCAGCGCATTCATCGCATAGGAAAAAAACTCAAAGCCCTCATGGCCGCGCCGGATCGCCTCGGAGCGGTCCTGATGCAGCGAGAAGTTTGACACCACGGCGATGTTGGCGTTGACGAAATGGCCAAGCGGCACGCATTCCTCGGATTTAATGATGCTGTAATAGGTATCGGCCCAGGTTTTCGCCTCCTCGGGGTTTACAAACGAGAATGACAACGCCCCCAGCCCATTGCGCGCCGCAACCTTGATCGTGTCGCGGTTGGTGCAGGCCATCCACATCGGCGGATGCGGTTTTTGCAGCGGTTTCGGCACCACATTGCGGCACGGCATCGAGAAATACTTTCCCTCAAAACCAGGATAGGGTTCTAGCGCCAGCATATTGGCGACCTGTTCGCCCGCTTCCAGGGCCATGGCGCGTTTTTCTTTGGCGGGAATGCCAAAGCCGCCTAGCTCTAATCGCGTAGCCCCCTCGCCGATGCCAAATTCAAGCCGGCCGTTCGACAATAAATCCAGGGTGGCGATGCCCTCGGCGGTGCGCGCCGGATGGTTGTAGTTGGGAATGACCTGGCGGATGCCATGGCCGACACGGATATTTTTCGTCAGCGCCGCCGCGAACGACAGGAATATCTCCGGCGATGAGGCGTGGGAATATTCATCCAGAAAATGATGCTCCACCTCCCAGGCATGATCAAAGCCAAGCCTGTCGGCCAGCACCACCTGGTCTAATGCCTCATGAAACAGTTTATGCTCATCGCCGGGCAGCCAGGGCTTGGGCAATTGCAGCTCGTAAAAAACGCCGAATTTCATGACATTTGGCTCCCCTGAGTTTCTGAATATGGACAGCGCAAGAGTGGCCCCGCGAGATGGAATTTGTCAAACGCCAATAAAACTATGTAGCCATTACAGCGCTTTACGAAAGGACAGATTGCGGCGCTTTCTTCGCCACCCGAAGCCCGTAGGGCGTAATGCAGCCTGCTAGACCAACTCCTGACCGGAATGATTCAATCCGAACAGGAAATGCTCAGACATCCGGCAGGCCAACAGCCGCCTTATACAGTCCCAGCAGGGTTTGCTGCTCCTGATAGTCGTTCTGGTCCATTTTGCGCAGACGCACGATCTGGCGCATGATCTTTGGGTCGAACCCCGTGCCTTTGGCTTCCGCGTAAACCTCACGTATATCACCGGAAATGCTGGCTTTTTCTTCCTCAAGCCGCTCGATACGGGAAATAAAGGCCTTGAGATGATCCGCGGCGATTACACCCCCATCCGACATTATGTTCTCCTGATTGTTTATGGCGTGAAGTTGACGCCCCCTTTGTGGGGGCGGGCGGCGAACCTAACCATGCGCGCACAGGAAAGCAATTGCCTCAGCCTCCCTTGTTGCGCCCGCCAAGCTCTTGTAGGTTAGGCGGAACAAATCATAAGCAGTGAGGGGGAATACCATGTTGAAGGGTGTGAAGGTGATTGAAATGGCGACCTATGTCGCTGCGCCATCGGCGGGCGGCATCATGCGCGACTGGGGCGCAGACGTGATCAAGGTGGAATCGCCCAAGGGCGATCCATGGCGGGTTTTCCCAACCCCTGTGAAGAACGCGGCGGCTTTCGGCAATCCGCTGTTCGATCTGGATAACCGGGGCAAACGCGCCATCTCGATTGACACATCGAAGCCCGAGGGGGTCGCCACCCTGAAACGTCTGGTGCGTGACGCCGATGTGTTCATCACCAATACGCGGCCGGGGGCGTTGGAGCGCGCCGGAATTGATTATGAAAGCCTCAAAAAGGAAAACCCGCGCCTGATTTATTCCAGCGTTTCTGGCTATGGGGTTATGGGCGAAGAGCGCGACCGCCCGGGCTTTGACATGGCGGCGTTCTGGGCGCGCGCTGGCGCCTGCCGGATCATGACGCCGGACGGGCTGCCCCCGTTCCCGCTGCGCACGGCGGCGGGCGATCACGTCACCGGCCTGACCACGCTGGGCGGCATTATGGGGGCACTGTACGAGCGCGAAAAAACCGGCAAGGGACGGATGGTGGAGACCTCATTGCTGCGCAGCGGCATCTATATGATGAGTTCCGACTATGCGATGCAATTGCGCTTTGGCAAGCTGGCCCCAACCCCGCCGCGCGAGCGCTCGATCAGCCCGCTGACCAATTTCTTCCGCACCAAGGACGGCGACTGGTTCGCCTATCTGCCGCGCCAGACATCGAGGGACTGGCCGGAAATGGCGCGCGCCATCGGCCTTGGGACTATTGCCGAGGACGAACGGTTTTTAACCGGGCTTGGGCGGCGTAAAAACGCGGTGGAGCTTGTCGCCATTCTCGATGCGCTTTTTGCGACAAAGACGATGGACGAATGGGGAAAAATTTTCGACGACGCCGATCTGGTGTGGGCGCCGGTGCAAACCAGCGCGCAAGTGGTCGAAGACGCGCAGGCGCATGCGGCAGGCGCATTTGTCGATGTCACGCGCAAGAACGGCGAAACCTATAAGTCCGTGGCGACGCCGGTGCGCTTTCATGACGGTGAAGACGCGCAGCCGCGCGGCGATACGCCCAAGCATGGGGAGCACACGGTGGAGGTGTTGCGCGAATTCGGCTATAGCGACGCCGAGATCGATGGCTTGCGCAACGCGGGCGTTATTATGGGGTGAGGATTAGCTTCCTAAAAACCTCTGAAAGTCCGTAATCAATGCGCTGGCGGCGGCCTCCACCAGGCGCGCGCCATGTTCGGGTTTCGCAAGCGACGGGTCAGAACCAATCCGCCCGTCGGGAAACCGCGCCCGGTAATCCTCCGCATCGGTAAAGCGGCCAGATGGCGCGATGCGCGGGACAAGGGCTGCGGACTTGATCGCATCGGGATAGGCGAATTGCGTCACCGCCACTTCTGATGGGGTGGCGTGCCCGCCATGGCCATCGGGATAAAGCTCCTTACACAGATCATATACCTTGGGCAGCATCCACCAGTTTTGCAGCGCGCAATCCACCCGCTTGGGGCTGAGTGCTGCGCCGGGCAGCGTCAGGCTTGCCTCGGCGTATACTTCCGCAAAGGCGGCGCTGAGCGTTGCAATATTGCCGCCATGGCCGTTGAGAAAATAAAACTTCTCAAACCCGTGCCGGGCCAGCGACACCACCCAGTCTCGCACCGTGGCGATAAACGTCGCCGGACGCAATGTCATGGAGCCGGCGAACGCCATATGATGCTGGGCCATGCCGATATTAAACGTCGGGCCGATCAGAATATCCGCCGCGCCGCCGGCCCGCGCCGCAATCAGTTCGGCGCAGATGGCGTCGGTGCCGATCAGCCCGGTCGGCCCATGCTGCTCCATCGAGCCAACGGGCAGGATAATGCCTTTGCTGCGCCCGAGATAGGCCTCAACCTCTTGCCATGTAGAAAGCGCCAATTGCATGAAACATCCATGAGTTGCTGTGCGGGCACTATAGACCATTTCCTGATTGGATTGAATCAATCCAATCAGGAAATGGTCAAACACATTCATTTAGAGCCTTCTGCGTTTAGGTTGAGTCGCCCCACCCACCCCCGGGACCGGCCCATGGCCGGCCCAAGGACAAGCTCTGTCACCCCGCACTTGTTGCGGGGGGCCAGGGCCAAAAACTCTGGCCTTTGCGTGTTACTCCTGGACCCCCTTGAGTTCACGAATCAAGTGCAACACCCTACAAAGGTGTTGCAATGGGAACAAGCTATGGCCAGCTCGGCCTTAAGGAGCGCATAGAGATTTACCGTCTGCGAGCAGACGGTAAATCTCTCGATTTTATCGCAAAAGCGCTGGCGCGCCACAAATCGACGATCAGTCGCGAGTTGCAGCGCGAAGGCGGGCATTTATTTCTACTTCAAACTTCCCCCGCTCCGCGCCGCCTTCTTCCCAAGCCGGATCGTCGCGCCCTTTGGGGCTTAAATTACCGGCGGCGTCCCGTAATGGCAGATGAAAGCGGCACCATATCCCGCCTTCGCAACCAAAAAATTCCTCCTCCGCCGGAAACTGGCAGGGGAATTTATGAACGGATTTGCAGGCGCAGATCATGGGCGATGATAACGCGGATTTGGCCCCTCGCGCCGCTTGTTTTCTTGCCCCCCCCCCCAAACCCCTCCCCACGAGGGGGAGGGGCTTTGCCGCCGGGTTCGGAGCTTCTTCCCCCTCCCCCTCGTGGGGAGGGCCGGGGTGGGGGGAGGAGGCGCAAGATGGGACTTCTCCCCCCCTGCAAGCAGGGCTATCGACAGCCTCGCTGGGGTAAACGTGCAAAACTTGGCCATGTGCGGCAACCGGTCTGAGCCTATCACCCCAGGGTGCGCAGATTGATCTTGAAGCCTACCGAGGTCGAGGGTTCGATATCTCGGTCTCTTGTGTAGCGCCGGTTATAGACGAGCCCATATTCGATACATTCATCGCCGTAAAATACGCCGCCTCTGGTTTCAATGGTCGAATGGGCGCTAAGATCGCGCCGGGTCAGCGCGCGCGCACTCCAATTCTCTTTGAACTGGACATTCAGCCCGCCGCTAATTTCCTCACGGCTGGTCAGCGAGGCATCGGTCAACTCACGCGCCAGACGCACATAGCTCAGATTAAATTTCAGCGCCTCCGGCCCGGCGAGCATCTCGACTTCGCTGCGGCGGTAACCAAAACTATCCCGGTCCATGCGAAACCGATGCAGGATGTCAAACCACTCGGCCGGGCTGACGGCAATTGATCCCACATAGTCTGATCGCTTTGTATCAAGGCCGGTGTCACGCGCGAACGTCGCATCCTCTTTCAGGCGCCATACCTGACCAAACAAAATATTCGCGTAGCCACCATCCGCGCCGTACATGCCCCATTTCGCGCCAAGATTGGCGCGCGGGCCACCCTCGAAGCGGTCGTAGCCCGGAAAGCGCGTGGGGCTAAACAGATTGCTGCCGTCAAACTCGAAACTGCCGCTGTCCTCATTCGGGATATCGCCGGGATTTCCGCCATAGGGGCTATAGATAAGCTGGGCGATCGGCTCGACAACCTGACTTACGCCTTCGCTATATTTTGATAGTGGCAGCCGCCATTCAGCGCCAGCCAGCGGCAAAGCTCTACCGGTAACGGCGCTTGTGGTGAGCGCGCCGGGGGTTGCTGGCGCAATATCATCGACATAATACAGATCACCACGTATGTCGGTGAACAGCGTATAGACCTCGCCCAGCGCAGAAACATAATTGCGCTGCCAGCCGCCTGTGGCCGAGACTCTGTGCGTGTCCTGCCCCGCATTACGGCGCAGCACCAGCGCATTACCCGAGATGTTGAAACGCCCGCCGGCGGCGCTTGGGTCTGTCATGGCGCTATAGCTCAACAATGGCAGGATCATTGGCGTCAAGCCCGGATTATCATCACGGTTCAGGCCCTGAAATAGTAAAAAATCAGCCGAGCCAAAATCGCGCCCCGCTATATGCTCCGTGAACAGACGGCTAGTGAGCGTGTCGGCGCTAGAAAGATCATACCGTTTTAGATAGGTGTCATCTGTGGCGCGCTCAATATTGAACCCCCACATGTCGGCGGGACTAAGCGCGAAAACGCCGCGCGCGTTAATATGCCCGCGCGTGGTTTTATCACCCGTCTTGCTATTGAATTCATCGCGGTCATCCGCCCGGGTCAAACTGGCTGTTGTCATGACCCGGCCGCGCCGGGTGCGGGCGCGGTGCTCACCTTTCACCACGGGCCCTTCGCGTGAGGTTAGCAGAGGTGAAAATGTGAAATCCTGTGATGGATTGATTACCCAGAGGTATGGCGTCTCAATCTTGGTGCCAAGATCAGTTGAACTGCCAAGGCTGGGCGCCAGAAATCCTGACTTTTGCTTGACTGATGGATCCGCATGAGAAAAATAAGGGGTGTAAAAGACCGGCACGCCAAACACATCGAAATATGCGTTGCGGTAAGTGATGCGCTTGGCAGCCTGATCGTGGCGCACCTTCTCCGCCCGGATTTGCCAAGTAGGATAGTCTTCATCCGCGCATATTTTGCAAGACGTATAGATCGCGTGATCAAGCTCGGTTGTATTGCCGCCTGCACGGGATGCTGAATTTGCCGCCATCCTGGCGTTATTAGCCATGTGCAAAGCAATCCCGCGTATGACGCCATCGCGTAAATCATCCGTCAACTGGGCATTCTCGGCAAACACCGTATTTCCATCAGCATCACTCAGCGCCACCTCGCCTGTAGCGGTGACAACACCAGTTTTCTGATTATAGGTGACGCGCCTGGCCAAAAGAATGCGCCCGCCATAGGCGGCTTCCACATGCCCCTCGGCAGTGACAATCTCGCCGGTTTGATCATAGGAAATACTATCCGCCTGAAACGCCAGCGGCGGTGCGTCTTTTTGCGTTTGCGCCACCGCCGCGCCGCCGCTCAGCAACAGCGCAACCAGCAGCACATGACGCAAAGCAAGCCTGCCTCCCCCCGCGCGCATCCGTTCAGCCATCCTCAAAATGCAGCAACAGGCTAACGCCCAGAAGTACGCTGACGCCAGCAGGCATCCACGCCGCCAGAATAGGCGGCAAGCTGCCAGAGCGGCCTAACGCCAGAGAAAGATCGGTCAGAAAAAAAAGCGCAAACCCGGTTAGCAACGTTCCCGCGACAGCAATGCCAATGCCGCCCCGTGCTGAGGCCCGCATGGCAAAAATTGCAGAGATCAATACCATGGCGCATAGCATAAGCGGCGTCGCTATGATGGCGTGCCAATGTAGCCGGTGCCGGACGGCGGAGAATCCGGCCTCCTCCAGCACCTTGATAAAAGCCGGCAAATCCCAAAACGACAGGGTTTCGGGCGAGGCAAAGCTTTCCTGAATGCGTTCGCGCGTCAACGTCGTCGCCAGCTTGTACGAAGGCTGGTATTCGAGAATTTTATTTGGCCCGGTCAAAGTTGCCGCTTCGATTTCCCAAAACCCCTCACGCAACCGGGCCCGAGACGCATCAATCCGGCCAATGAATTTATCCGCGCCTGCATAGAGAAAAATGATGACATCCTCCAGGTTAGTCCCCTGATCGGAAACGCGCAGCGCATGAATGACGGATTGCCCGTTGGGGTCAGCCTGGCGAAGCCACAGACCAGAAGACGACATTGCTAGCAGGCTTGCCTTGCCCCGCAGGTGCTTGGCTTCCAACTGCTCAAACTGGGCCACCATCGAGGCCGATACCGGATTATAAACGCCGGTTGCAAAAATACCGAGCAACAGCGTAAAGCCGATACAGGGCGTCAAAATCTGCCATACCGAAACACCGCTCGCCCGCGTCACCACAAGTTCGTGATTACGGCCAAGCCGGATAAATGTCCAGAGTGATCCAAACAGAACAGCAAACGGCAATGCGCGCTCGGCAAGCCAGGGGAGCTGTAACAGCCCCATGCTCAAGATCACCGAAAAAGGTAATTCTGGCCCACTGGCCGCTCGCCGCATAAGTTCAACCACATCGCCAAGCAGAATCAAAATCAGAAAGACGCCAAACACCCCGCCAAAGCCCGCCAATAGTTGCGCGCCAAAATACCGTGACAATGTCCATGATAATCGCATTTCTATTGCGTTCCGGGCCTGGGACTGCCGGTCAAGCGGAGCGTCTGGCGCCAGTTACGCAACATGCCCGCGCCCGAATCCGAAAGCAGATAAACGCTTGCGCCGGCCACGAGCAGCGGCCAAAGATACAATAGTGCGATTACCTGATGGTTTTGCGTGGCTAGATTTTCAACGCCCAGTCCAGCCAGCCGCACTAGCACCCCGACAGCAAGCGCCGCCCCCAGCCGCCAATAATGCGAGCGGCGCGTGAAGGCCGCCGATAACAGCGCGAACGTCCCAAGCATGCCATAGGCAAGCGGATATAGCGCCGCAGATAGCCGCTTATGCCCCTCGGCAATCAGTTTAGCCGCATGTACTTGATCGCCTCTCGCCAGACTGGGAAAAAACAATTCATTCAGATAGCGTTCCTCCGGCTCCCTCCAGCGTTCCCCTGGCGCGGGCATGAATTCTGCGAGGTCATACACGTAGCGTTCAAAGTACAACAGCGAAAGATTGCCCGTTTCCAGAGACCGGCGTTGCAGATTGCCATTGACCATAATCAAGCGCGGGCCGGTGATGGCCTTCACCAGGGCGCCGCTTTCCGCCATGTACGTAACCGGGTTTTCCAAATCGCGATTGTCGTGCACCAGAATACCAAGCATATCGCCGCTGGAATTTCGCCCGCGTATATAAACCGTAAGCCCGGGTATCGGGTTTGAGAACGCGCCCTCCCTTAGAAGGCTGGCGGCGATATCCGCGCGAATTTCTAGAATTTGCCCCTTGAGCACTGTATTCGCCGCCGGCATCAGGCCCGCATTGATCACCAGCACAATGCTGGCCACCGAACAGCTCAACAGCAGTATGGGACGGATAAAGCCATAGGCGCTAAGCCCGGACGCCGCCAGCACGATCAGTTCATGATCACCGTGCAGCCGGTTAAGCGCATATAATACAGCGGCAAAAAACGCCACTGGCAGCACAAGTGACAGCACCGAAGGCAGCACAAGCGCGCTAAACGCCAGAAATGTTCCTGCTGACTGGCCTTTGGTAATGATTACATCCAGCAGGCGCAATGACTGGGTAAGCCAGATTACCCCGCTCAGCATCAACGTGAATACCGCCAAAGGGGCAAGAATTTGCCTTATAAGATAATGGCTTACTCCAGACATACAGGCCATTAGCGCTATTAACCCTGAGCAGCGGATGGGGCGCCGGTACTTAACGGCACGTGAGGCGTAATCAAGTGAGGCGCAATAATGAAATTCCCGGCAAAATCGCTTATCGCTGTTTCTTGCGTAACATCCGATCTGCTGGAACCACCAGTTCCATTCATAGCGGTTAATACATTATAGTGTGGCCAGGAAGAAAATGCAGCCAGGGAATAGAATAAGATGAATATCATGTTTTCCGCTATTGCGATGCCGCGCGGCGGCGCATTGGTCGTAGGCGCGCTGGAGGGCGGCGTCTTATGCAAAACCGGGCAAGAAGCGGATAAAAAAACCAGCGGCGCCTTGACTCGGGCGATTCGCTCCAGCCGCTTCAAGGGCAAACTGGAACAAAGTCTGGAGTTGCTGGCGCCACCCGGAATGACAGCGAGCCGGATACTGATCGTGGGCTTTGGCAAACCATCCGAATTGACCTCCCACTCGGCTGAAAAAATCGGCAATCTCTTTGCCAGCAAGCTTTCAGGCAGCGGGGAAAAATTGGCCTGCGCCGCCATCGACGCCATCGAAAAATGCCCGCTTTCCGCCGCAGAAATCACGGCGCACATTGCCTTTGGGGCGCAACTCGGCGCCTACCGCTTCGACAAATTCCGCACCACCATGAAGGAAGACGATAAGCCAAGCCTCGGCAAACTCACCTTGATGTGCGCAGCGCCGGGGGCCGCCAAATCCGCCTTCGGGCCGCTTGAGGCCGTCATCGAAGGGATTAATTCGGCGCGTGATCTGGTGAATGAGCCCGCCAACACGCTGCATCCTACCGAGTTTGCCACCCGCGCCAAGGCGCTGGCCAAACGCGGCCTCAAAGTCGAAATTCTGGACGAAAAGCAGATGCGCAAACTAGGCATGGGATCCCTGCTTGCGGTAGGCCAGGGCAGCGTGCAGGAAAGCAAACTTGTGGTGCTGCACTGGCGTGGCGCGCCCAATTCAAAAAAACCGCCCGTGGCCTTTCTGGGCAAAGGCGTGTGTTTCGATTCCGGCGGCATTTCGTTAAAGCCCGGCGCGGGCATGGGCGATATGAAAGGCGACATGGGCGGCGCCGCTGCGGTATTCGGCGCCATGGCGGCGCTTGCCGGCCGGCGCGCCAAAGCCAACGTGATTGGCGTTCTGGGCTGTGTTGAAAACATGCCCGGCCCAAATGCGCAACGCCCCGGCGATATCGTCACTTCAATGTCGGGACAGACTATCGAAGTCCTTAACACGGATGCGGAAGGCCGCCTGGTGCTCGCCGATGTGCTGACCTATGCGCAACGCAAATACAAACCGCGGGTGCTGATCGATCTGGCGACTCTGACCGGCGCCATCATCATGGCGCTGAGCGACAGCTATGCCGGGCTGTTCAGCAATAATGACGCCCTGGCCGGCCAGATAACGGCGGCGGGCAACGCCTCTGGTGAAAATGTTTGGCGCATGCCCATGGGTGCGGCCTATGACAAAAAGCTGAAATCTAAATTCGCTGACATGCAGAACATCGCCTCCACGCCATCGGCAGGCGCGATCACGGCTGCTCAGTTCCTGCAACGTTTTGTTGAGAACGATACGCCCTGGGCGCATATCGACATTGCCGGCGTAGCATGGAGCAACGAGGCAAAGCCAAGCTGGGGCACAGGATTTGGCGTACGGCTGCTCGACCGCCTGATTGCCGATCATTTCGAGGAAAAATGACTATACGGCGTTAACCCCCACGACGTTAACCCCCAAGTGTGGCTAAACGCCGGACGCCGGTCACCATGGCGCCGGTTTTTGCAATGCGCGCCACAGCAGGCGCAAGTGGCTCGCTTGCCACCTGCATGTGATAGGCGTTGGCGTGCAATAGCATGCCGGCGCCGCGCATGATCGCCACGTGGCCCTGCCAGAAAATCAGGTCGCCGCGTTGCGCGCCGGTGAAATCGACCGGGCGCGGCGCGCCCAGATTGGCTTGCATATCACTGTCGCGCGGACAGGAAAGACCCGCACGGTGCATCGCGGTTTGCAGCAGGCCCGAGCAATCCATGCCCAAACCGTCCTTGCCGCCCCACAAATACGGCGCGCCGAGGAATATTTCCGCGGCGCTCACAAAATCATCCGTGAACGAACCAACTGGCGCTAGATGCGCTGAATAAATCCATCCTATATTTTCGATCCGGCTAAATCCTTCATTCTGCGCATTGATTGCCAATCTAGCGTTCATGCTCAGCCACATCAGCGGCGGCGATTTTATATCCGCTTCGCGGTACACAAAGCTGCGCGACACCACAACCGTATGTGTTGGCAGAGGCCCTAGCGGGGCCAGCACGCCGCTTTGCACATAGCCAGTATACTGATCATGCGCCGCCTGCCCCCACGCCCAGCCGTCTTTATCCTCGTACACGGTGAACACTTCGCCAAACAGCAATTGTGTCTCCATGGGCGCGTCATCGGCGGGGGCATGGCGCAATGGCGCTGAACCAGCGCGAACCTGCATGGCGGATCCATCCGCAAAGCGGTCAGCGGATACCGTGCCCTTGAGATGCGCTGCGGCAAGATCGCCGCGCGCAGGCGTAAGGCGGGGGTCAAAGCTCACAATTGCAAGGCCCGCGCCTTGATCAGATCGGCGAACTCGCTCAGGAACACAGCACCCTTAACCGTGCGTTGCACCAGCACACTGCGTCTGTCCTCCGCGTCCCGCGAGCGCCGTAAATATCCGTGCCGCCCCATTGTATCGAGCGCGCGGGTGACCGCGGGCTTGGAGATATTCAGCTTCATCGCCAGGCCGCGCACCGTGTGCGGCGGTTCATCCCCATAGACCGTAAGCAGTATCGCCATCTGCCGGGCGCCCAGATCAGGCCCATTATTGCGCACGGAGTCAACGAGTGCGCCACGCCACAATTGCAATGCTTGCTGCATTGAAAACTCAACTCTCATTTATAACGATCCCGCAACAAGGCGTATAGAGCGCGGATCGCCATAGCTTCACCGCCAATAGGCTGGCCGGGGCTACCCTTGGCGTTCCATGCATAGATATCGAAATGCGCCCATGTCTGTGTCGCTGTGACAAAGCGTTGCAGAAATAATGCGGCGGTGATGGCCCCGGCCATGCCGCCTTCCGTCACATTATTGAGGTCCGCAACACGGCTCTCCAGTCCCTTGTCATAGGGTTTCCATAATGGCAGCCGCCACAAGGGATCTGATTGCGACACAGCATATTTCGCAAGGCTAGCCGCCAGCCCATCATCAGGCGTGAAGAACGGGGGAATATCAGCGCCCATTGCGGTGCGCGCGGCGCCTGTGAGCGTGGCCAGATCGAACAGCAGTTCAGGTTGCTCCAAATCCGCTTCCGCCAGCGCGTCGGCAAGCAGCAACCGGCCTTCAGCATCCGTATTGCCGATCTCGACCGTCAGCCCCTTGCGGCTGTGCAGTATATCGCCGGGACGGTAGCTGTCGCCCGATACGGAATTTTCCGCGATGGGTATCAGCACCCGCAACCGCAGCTTCAGCCCTGAATCCATGATCATATGCGCCAGGCCCAGCACGTTCGCCGCACCCCCCATATCCTTTTTCATCATCAGCATCGAGGGGCTGGGTTTGAGGTCCAATCCACCGCTGTCAAACACCACGCCCTTGCCAACCAGCGTGACCTTTGGCGCATTTGCATCGCCCCAGGTAAGATCAAGCAGGCGCGGCGCGCGCGGGCTGGCTTTACCGACAGCAAAAATCATCGGATAATTATGCGCAATTAATTCATCGCCAATCAGGACGCGCAAATCAGCCCCAAATTGCGCCGCCAGGGTTTGCGTTGCATCAGTTAATTCCTGTGGCCCCATATCGGAGCTCGGCGTATTGATCAGGTCGCGCGCAAGGAAAATGCCACGCACAATGCGGCTGACTTCCGCCCCATCCACCCCTTCAGGCAACACAACACGCGGCAATGCGTCCGTCTTCGGCTTTTGTTTGTAGCGTTCGAACCGGTAACAGCCAAGCGCCCAGCCAAGCGCTGCATAATACTTCGCCCCGGCGTCGAGCGAGCCTTCGATCCGGTAAATCCCAGGATTTAATTGGTCGGGCAAGGCGCGCCAAAGCAACGGGTCATCACCATCGCCGAGGCCAAAGGCAATGCCGCTTACCTCACCGCTGGGAGAAGGAGTTTTTAGCACCCGGCCGGGTTGCCCCTTGAAATCGTTGGCGTTCACCCAAGTGGCCACGCTGTCAGGCAGCTTGGCTAGCCAGCTCTCAAGTTCAGCCTTGGCCACTGGCCAGACCGGCGTAGTTGGCGATTCTCCTGCATGCGCGAATAATGGCGACACTTCGACTCTCCCGTATAGAGCTGTTAGAAGTTAAATTTACAGGGTCGGGAAACCGGCGCAAGCTTTGTCATGCACAAAAGTAACTGAGGAACGCCATGTCAGAATTTATATTAGTTACCGGGGACAAGAACTTGTCGTCATGGTCTTTACGGCCATGGCTCGTAATGCGGATGGCGGGGATAGCCTTCGACGAAATACCAATCGCTTTGCGCCAGGCTGATACACGCCAGCAGATTTTGCAGCACTCCCCTTCCGGCAGGGTGCCGGTGCTTAAACATGATGGCCTGGCGATCTGGGACTCACTCGCAATCGCTGAATATCTGGCGGAGCTTTTCCCGGAAAAACGCCTCTGGCCTAAACAGCAGCCAGCGCGCGCCATGGCCCGTTCGGTCAGCGCCGAAATGCATTCGGGGTTCCAGTCTCTGCGGACACATATGCAGATGGACATGCTGGGCAGCTATCCAGGCCAGGGCCATGACGCAGAAGGTGTAGCGGACGATATTGCCCGCATCCAGGAAATCTGGCGCGGTTGCCGGGCGAAATATAGCGCTGGCGGCGCGTTTCTGTTTGGCGGTTTTAGCATCGCTGACGCCATGTATGCGCCGGTGGCCAGCCGGTTTCGCACCTACGGCGTCAAATGTGATGACGTTTGCAGCGCCTATATGGACACGATATGGAATCTGCCGGCGCTGCAGGAATGGCTTGCAGGCGCGCGCCTGCAACCGCCTGCGCCGCCCGCACTCAGTCATCCATAAAAACTTACGGGCTCACAGCCGTATCGGGCACAGTAAGCTGGCGCTTATCCGGAGCAGTTCCCGGCAGCAGGCCCGCCTCGCGGTAATAACGCAGCGCGCCTGGATGCAGGGGGACGGCGTTATTTTGCATGGCCATTTCCGGACGGATGCGGGCGCCCAACGGATGGCCCTTGCGCAACGCCGCCCGATTGTGCGTGTCCCATAGCGCGCGGGTTATCCGGTACACGGTTTCCTCATCAATTGATGCACTGACGATCCATTGGGCACCAACCGCAAGGCTCTGCACATCGCCAAAACTAGGCGTATAGGCATTTGCGGGAATCAATTCAGCGGCAAGGAAACGGTTTTCCTCCATCAGCTTGGCGACCGGCGCCCCGGTGAATGGGACCATCATCGCCTTGCCCGACAGCGCCAATTCTGAGACCGGCTTGACTGGATACCCGCCGATAAACAGCATGGCGTCGATTTGTCCGGCAAGCATCATTTCCGCCGCCCGGCCGGGGGTTTCCTGCACCATGATGATATCCTCGACGCCAAGGCCATAAGCGTTCAACAATAATAAAGCCTCCGCATGGGTGCCAGAGCCGATGCGGTCAATTGAGACCCTTCGGCCCTTCAAATCGACCACCGATTCAATGCCGGCGTCGCGCAGCGCAATCAGATGGAAACTTTCCTGATACAGATTTGCGATGGCGCGCACACCGCGCATGCGCGGTGATCCGGCAAACATCCCGACACCGCGCGCCGCCCAGTCGATCAGATCCGCTTGGGCCAGCCCGGATTCAATTTCCCCGCTGTTTACCGCATTCAGGTTGGCGACTGAGCCTTCGCTCACCTGGGTGATGGCGACAAGCCCTGGAACCCCGCAGGGGCCGTCACTTTCACACGATACGGCGCCCGGCGGCTGGCTGATAATGGCCGATAACACCTCGGCAACAGGATAGTAGCTGCCAGAAGCAGACGCAGCGCCGATCCGGAAGTAACGGACCTCCTCGGCTCTGCCGCTGCCAGAAAAGCCCAATCCCAGCATCGCCACTGTTCCGCCAGCAAGCAACAGGATAAGCGCCAGCGCGTATCTCGACAATGAGCGAAGGTGTATCCGCATATTTTGCCTCAGTGCCGTTGTTGGAAAAGCCGGCAGGCTGGAATTGGGTATGGCGAAGCGTTATATATAAACCACTCTTTACTCTGCTTGGTGTATCTAAAAATGAGAAATTTTGCGCCGGATAATGATGGGCCGATTTGAACCTGGGCTTATGGGCCAAGCTAGCCTATATGAAAAGAGCATAATTTTTCATTGCTGTTGCCTTCGGGCAATGAGGGGAGCCAGGCTGATGCGCATTCCAGATATATCATTCGCATTCCTGTTAACGGTCCTGCTGCTGAACGGCTGTAGCAGTGATGTCAAAAAACAGGAAAAAGCCACAGCTAAGGCGACAGCAACGGCGAAAGAAGAAACGCTTTCCCTGCAACCTTATCTAAAAGAGGCGGCGCAGCAATCCGCCAGCGCGAATGATTACCCCGCCGCCGCCGCCCATTGGGGGGCGATATATGATGAAGACCCATCAAATGTGCAGGCGGCAGTCAATTTCGCCGTTAATCTGCGCTATATTGGTGGCCCAAGGGAGGCGATCATTATCCTGGACAAGGCATTGGCCGCGCATCCCGATGACCCCCTGCTGCTTACTGAGCGGAGCAAAGCCCATACAGCGGCCGGAGATTTGGAATTAGCGCTGGCGGATATCGAACGCGCGCTGAAGGCGCCCGTAAAAATCTGGAGCACCTATTCAACCCATGGCGTGATACTTGACCGGCAAGGCCATCAGGCGGAGGCGGAGGTGGCATATCAAAAGGCTCTGGAGCTTTCACCCGGCAATCCCAAGATTCTTAATAATATGGCGCTAAGCCTGGCCATGGCCGGCCGGCTGGACGAGGCGATCAGCACGTTACGCCGCGCAGCGCAACACGTGGAATCAACCGTTCAGATCAGGCAGAATTTGTCGCTGCTGCTAGCGATGAAGGGTGAAACGGATGAAGCGGGTGAACTGGCGCGCGCCGATCTGCCTGCCGCCATCTCGGCCAATAACATCGCCTATTTTCAATCGCTGAACGAAGCCGCCGCGAATTAGCCGCCTGACCGGATAAGAAATGCCTAGACCATTTCCTGATCGGATTGAATCAATCCGATCAGGATAAAAATGGTCTAGTACCAACGGCCTGATGAATTGACTCTGCGGGGGATTCCCTTTTTTGCTGGAATGTGATTCAAGTCATGCATCTTGATTCGGAGGTGCGCGATGGGCCATGCGATTGGAATTACGAGACAGTACGATGCAGGGGCGTTGCGC
>CAMTWQ010000090.1:0-18843 GCA_947085465.1 uncultured Alphaproteobacteria bacterium | reverse complement strand
CTTCAAGCTCGCGCTTCAGCAGCCGGCCAGGATGGGAAATCGGGGGCATCGTTCTATCATTTGTGGTAATCGACTAGCTCGACATTGAACGCATCGAGCTTGTGGAATTCAAAACAAACCCGCCAGGGCCCGTTTAGCGTCGTCGCCCACTGCCCCTTGCGACCGCTGCGAATGGTTATCGGGCAGAAAGCAGCCGGACAAATTTTCCCAGTTTTAACGACAAGGCGCGAGCAGCTAGCTGTTTATCGGCCGTAATCATTTTGCAGCCCTGTTGCTGCGCCAGCGCCAGATACAGGCAATCATAAACTGGGTGATTCATCAGGATAGATAAATCAAACGCCGTATCAATTAGCGTTTCCAACGGCTCGAGATGATTTATCGCGATACGAATACCAGAAAAAGCGCGGCGAGCCTTCATCTCATTGATCTCGCCAAGCCGTGTACGGCGCCGGAGCACATTTGCCGTTTCAGCCAGAATTACCACTGGCGCAATCAGTTGCTCATCCGAGCGGAGTAACAATCTTGCTTTTGCAGAGTCCGCTTCTGCCAACACCCACTTGCAGGCGACACTCGCATCGACAACAAGCGTCATCGGGAATCACGGTCTTCCCGAATCATTTGCGTACTGTCGACAGCAAACGGCTTTTGCTGCATCGCTCTGATGGAATCCACCAGCGCGAGCTTCTCGGCAGAAGTTAGCGGCGCCGCCCGGCCAAGGATTTCGCGCAGCTCCTGTTCCAGCGAATGGCCTTTTAATTCAGCTTTTTTCTTTAGCTGAAAAATCACCTGGTCCGGAAGGTTGCGAATAGTGACCTGTCCCATGATACGACTCCTGTTTTGATGCTATCAAACTTGATAGCATCAAAACAGGAGTCAGGCAAGCCGCTTCGCCAGCGCATCAAACGCCATCAGGGTGGCGAGCAACTCCGGCATATCTTTTAGGTGCACCATGTTTGGCCCGTCCGATGGCGCATGCTCCGGGTCCTGATGGGTTTCCATAAATACGCCGGCAACGCCCACGGCCACAGCGGCGCGCGCCAGCACCGGCACAAATTCGCGCTGGCCGCCGCTGGTGGCGCCCTGCCCGCCCGGCTGCTGCACCGAATGGGTGGCGTCGAAAATTACCGGGCAGCCGGTCTGTTCCTGCATGATCGGTATCGCGCGCATGTCCGTGACCAGCGTGTTGTAGCCAAAACTCGCGCCGCGCTCGCACAGCAGCACGTTGGGATTGCCCGCGCCGAGTATTTTATCAGCCACATGGCGCATGTCCCATGGCGCCAGGAACTGGCCTTTTTTAATATTGACCGCCTTGCCGGTGACCGCCGCCGCCAGCAGCAAATCCGTCTGTCTACAGAGGAATGCCGGAATTTGCAGCACATCCACCGCCTGCGCCGCGCGGGCGCAGTGTTCCGGCAGATGCACATCGGTCAGCACCGGGACGCCAATTTTTTCCCGCACCTCGGCCAGAATTGGCAGCGCCGCATCAAGGCCAAGCCCGCGCGGCGTCGCCGCGCTGGTGCGGTTCGCCTTGTCAAACGAGCTTTTATAAATCAGCCCAACGCCAGCTTTGACGGTGATTTCCCTTAATGCGCCCGCCATTTCCAGCGCATGCTCGCGGCTTTCGATCTGGCATGGCCCGGCGATCAGGATCATCGGCGATGAATTGCTGATGGTGAGCGAACCAACCCGTACCTGACGCTGTGCTGTCATGGCCAATACCTCACACCAGCCGCGACTGCGCAAGCGCCGCCTCAACAAACGAGGCGAACAGCGGATGCGGCGCGAACGGTTTCGATTTCAGTTCCGGATGAAACTGCACGCCAATAAACCAGGGATGATTGGGAATCTCGATCACCTCCGGCAGCAGGCCATCGGGTGACAGGCCGGAAAACATCATGCCGAGCGCTTCCAGCCGTTCCCGGTAGGCCATGTTGACTTCATAGCGGTGCCGGTGCCGTTCAGAGATATTCACCGCGCCATAAATTTGCGCCACTCTCGATCCGGTATTTAATGCCGCGTCAAAAGCGCCTAGCCGCATGGTGCCGCCCATGTCGCCATGCGCCGAACGGATTTGCAATTCATTGCCGTTCATCCATTCGGTCATCAGGCCAACCACCATGTCCTTGCACGGGCCAAATTCACTGGAGCTGGCGCCAGACAGACCCGCGAGATTTCGCGCCGCCTCAATCACCGCCATTTGCATCCCAAAACAGATGCCAAAATACGGCACCTCACGCTGGCGCGCGAAGGTCACGGCGGAAATTTTTCCCTGCGCGCCGCGTTCACCAAAACCGCCGGGAACCAGTATGCCATGCACATCACCCAGATGGCTGACGCAATCTTCCTGCTCGAACAACTCAGACGCCAGCCATTTTAGCCTGACCCGCACCCGATTGGCGATGCCGCCATGGGTCAGCGCCTCGGCCAGCGACTTATAGGCGTCGGCCAGACCGGTGTATTTGCCAACCACGGCGATGGTCACCTCGCCCTCGGGCTGGCGCACCCGGCGCACGATCTCTTGCCATTTTTCAATGCGCGGCGGTGGCGCGTCATTAATGCCAAAGGCACGCAGCACCTGGGTGTCAAACCCCTCCCGGTGATAGCTCAGCGGCACCTCATAGATCGTATCCGCATCCACCGCTTGAATGACGCTTTCCGGCCGCACATTACAAAACAGCGCAATCTTGCGCCGCTCCTCGGCGGGAATTTCTCGCTCGCAGCGGCACAGCAGCACATCTGGCTGAATGCCGATGCCGCGCAGTTCCTTCACCGAATGCTGGGTGGGCTTGGTTTTCAGTTCACCCGCGCTGGCGATATACGGCACCAAGGTCAGATGCACATAGGCCGCCTGATCATGTCCCAATTCGTTGCCCAACTGGCGGATCGCCTCGACAAATGGCAGGCTTTCGATATCGCCGATGGTGCCGCCGATTTCGCACAGCACGAAATCCAGATTCCCGACATCGCTGGTAATGAAGGCTTTAATTTCGTCGGTCACATGTGGAATGACCTGCACCGTCGCGCCCAGATAATCGCCGCGCCGTTCCTTGGCGATGATTTCCCGGTAGATGCGCCCGGTGGTGACGTTATCGCCCTTGCACGATGGCACGCCGGTAAAGCGTTCGTAATGGCCAAGGTCAAGGTCGGTCTCAGCGCCGTCGTCGGTGACATACACCTCGCCGTGCTGATAGGGGCTCATGGTTCCCGGATCGACATTCAGATAGGGGTCAAGCTTGCGCAATCGCACGCTATAGCCGCGCGCTTGCAGCAATGCGCCGAGCGCCGCTGACGCCAGCCCTTTGCCAAGAGAGGAGACCACACCGCCGGTGATGAAGATGAACCGCGCCATGGACGCCTTGAATAGCCTAAGCAGGCGCACAGCAAAAGCCGCAACTTAAGCAAAAATGAAAAGCGCAGGATTCCCGCCGGTTATTGCGACTTCGGAACGGCCGGTTCGGCGGGTGCGGGGGCTGGTTCGGACGCAGCAGGGGGCGAATCGAGAATGGACGGCGCCTCCACCGTATTACGCGCCAGAATCGTCAGCACTATGGAAGTGCCGAAAAACAGCGCCGCCAATATCGCCGTCGCCCGGGTCAATACATTGGCCGCGCCCCGGCCGGTCATAAAGCCGCCCATGGCGTTACCGCCGATGCCCAGGGCGCCGCCCTCTGAATGTTGCAAAAGCACGGTGATCACCAGCGCCACCGCCAGCAGTAAATGAATGACAATAATAATGGTTTGCATATGGTTACGGCGATCCTTCAATAAAATTGGGCATCTTGCATCACCCATACACCCGCCGTTCCCGCTGCGCCAGTGGGATAACCGGAAATAGCTCCAAAAGCTGTAATGGCAGTCATTTTTATATAGGCGAGAGGTTGCTTACCCGGTATATTTCTTATCATAGAAACGCAACCACTGGCAGGAACAGGGAGAACGAAAATGTCAAAGACAACCGAAACCCCAAAGGAAACGCCGCTACCCTTTGGCTCGCGCGGTGTGCCGTCAAAGTCTGAGAAGCCACAGGAATATTACGACGCGATTAAGCAGAGATTTGCCGAGGAGCGCGATCTGCGCGTGAAATACAAGCCATCGGGCACGAATGAGTACATCTACGAGCTTGAAGGCGACCTGGCCCGGTATGAGGTGGACACCTATGCGCCCGCGCCCGCGCCCAGGGCGCCGATCAATGACACGGTGGAATGCCTGTTTATCGGCGGCGGTTTCTCCGCCCTGCTGGCCTCGGCCAAGCTGCGTGAGTATGGCGTTGAAAGCATCCGTATCGTTGAGCGGGCCGCTGATGTCGGCGGCACCTGGTACTGGAACCGCTACCCGGGCATTGCCTGCGACGTGGTGTCGTATGATTACCTGCCGCTGCTTGACGAAATGAATTATGTGCCCAAAGACCACTACGCCAAGGGCGAAGAGATTTTTGCCCATTGCCAGGCTATCGCCAAGAAATACGACCTGTACAAACTGGCTGTGTTCCAAACCACCGTCACCTCCACCACATGGGACGATGACGAGAAATTATGGAACATCAAGACTGATCGCGGCGATCACATGAAGGCGCACTTCGTAGTTTGCGCCAATGGTCCCATGTCCAAGCCCAAACTGGCCAGGATCGATGGCATTGAAGACTACAAGGGCCATTCCTTCCATTCCTCGCGCTGGGATTACGCCTACACCGGTAAGGATCTCTCCCGGCTGGAAGATAAAGTCGTCGGCATTATCGGCACCGGCGCCACGGCGGTGCAGGCAATTACCAAGCTTGGCTCGAAAGTCAAGGAGCTCTATGTGTTCCAGCGCACCCCATCCTCGATCGATTTTCGCTATGATTGGCCGACCGATCCCAACTGGGCGCGGAAATTAGAGCCGGGCTGGCAGGCGAAGCGGCGCGAGAAGTCGCTGTTGTCCACCAACGTGACCGAGGAGCAAAATGCCAAGCGGGCGGCGATCTCCGCGGAAGAAAAAGTCCGCAGGCAAGAGAACGCCAACATCGACGCCATGATGCGCATTCACAAGCGCATCGAGCAGGAGGTGAAAGACCCGGTAACCGCAGAAGCCCTGAAGCCCTGGTACATGATGATGTGCAAACGGCCCTGCTTCCATGAGGATTATCTGGCCCAATTCAACCGCAAAAACGTGCATCTGATCGACACCCACGGCAAGGGCATTTCGTTGATCACGGAAAAAGGCCCTGAGTTCGAGGGCAAGGTGTATGAGGTGGACGTGCTGATCTACGCCACCGGCTTTGATGTGCAAAAGACCGGCATTTACAACCAGATCGTTGGCGGCAACAACCTTGAGATAAATGAGAAATACAAGGAAGGCATCCGCACCATGTTCGGGGTCCACTCGCATGGCTATCCCAACATGTTCATCATGGCGGGCTATCAGGCGTCGTTCCAGTTCAACCTGACCGACATGCTGTATGCGCAGGGCGAACACATTGCCGCATGCATCGACTATACCCGCAAGCATGGCTACGCCTCGCTGGAGGTTACAGAAGGCGCCGAGGACTGGTGGGTGCAGGAGGTGATCAACTTCCGCGGCAAGACCGACCGCAACAAGGACTGCACACCTGGCTATTACAACTTCGAAGGCGAGTTTAACCGCCGCCAGGACGGCACCTATAATGGCGGCTTCTACAGATACGTCTCGCACACCAAAGAGGCGCAGGCTAACATGGAGAAATATTTCGAGTTCAAAAAGAAGAACTAGCTATAGGCCCTGAAAAGCGAGAGCCTTTCCCGGTCAGGTTGAATCAACCTGACCGGATAAGAAAGGCTCTAATTGAATATGTTAGACCATTTTCTGATCAGATTGATTTAATCCAATCAGAAAATGGTCTGGTGCGCGGGTCAAGGCTTAGGTCTTGACCCGCTTCTTTTTTGCCCTGGCGGAAAGCTGTGCGTGATGGAAAACTGGCTTATTTCAATCGCTGACATCAGAGCGCGCATTGGCAAAAACGGCGCGCGATTCACCTTTCCGGTACGCCATGGCTCCATGCGAGCGGGCCTATTCGCGCCACGTGGCGTGGATGTGCAACAGCCACACACCCAGGACGAACTTTATATCATCACCCAGGGAACCAGTGATTTCATCAACGGGTCTGAGCGCAAACCGGTTAAGCCCGGCGATATCCTGTTTGTTGCGGCCGGCGCGCCGCACCGCTTTGAGGATTTCTCCGATGACTTTGAAACCTGGGTGATCTTCTGGGGACCTGAGGGCGGCGAGGCGCAATGACGAGTTGGGCTGTAACCCAATGCTTCAAACTAAACCCATCAAGCTAAACAGCAGGCTTGCAGGATCGCTGCGGGTTTGGCATTATGTCAATCTTTGACATGATCGTAATTATGCGGAGGAAACGGTGGCGACCAATGTGCATCTAACAACGGAATTAGAACGCTTTGCCCGTGAATGCGTTGCCGCAGGACGCTACAATAATGTCAGCGAAGTGGTGCGCTCTGGCTTACGCCTGCTACAGGAAGCCGAGGAACGCCGCCGCCAGTTTCAGGCGATGCTACAGGAGAGCGAAGCTGAATCGGATCGGGACGGCAGCTTAGCAATCGATTCGGTGCTGGCGGAAATGGATCAAATCATCGATGCCACTGGGGCATGATTGCAGCGGCACTAGCACCTCGCGCGCGGCGCGAGCTTTTAGCCGCCACGCGCTGGATTGCAAAGGATAATCCGGCAGCGGCGCGGGCCTTGCGCGAAACAATCGCCAAAGCCGCCGAAAATATTTCTGTGCATCCTCACATCGGCCGGCTTCGCCCCGATCTTGCTGGGCCTCAGTACCGGTTCTTAACCCTGACCGGTTTTCCCTATATTCTGGTCTATTTGGCAGAACGTCATCCGCCGCTTATCCTGCGCATCCTGCACGGCGCCCGCGATCTGCCCGGTGCACTGCGTGATGTGTGATACCAGAATCCAATAGACCCGATGTGTCTTACTGCGCCGAAGGCGAAGTATCTCCTTGAGATAAAGATATATCCTTCACGTCGTACACAATGATGATGTAGGAATGGTGATCCAAAACAAATGCAGCACACTCTAACGGCCCGCAGCGCTTTCCACGGGCTTCCATTCCAGCGCCATTCGTTTTGCCTCGGCGAGTTCCTGCGGGTTTAAAAAAGAAGCAGCAAGGTCCCGATTTTTAACGGCGATTTTCTGAAACTCCGCATTCTCTGGCGACATCCGGCCGGCGGCCAGGCTGAACGACATGTGCGCCAGCACGAAATTCCTGTCTAAGCCCTGTCCATTGGCGTACAGGAATCCGAAATTCAATTGCGCCATGGCAAGTCCCTGATCAACGGCCTTGCGGTACCAATACACCGCCTGCGCTGGATCGCGCTCCACCCCACGGCCCTTGTCGTACATGGCGCCAATATTGTTCTGGGCCTCGGCACTCCCCTGTTCAGCAGCCTTGAGGTACCAGCTTAACGCCTGCGCATAGTCCTGTTCCACGCCCTGGCCATGCTCATACATGAACCCGATAGCATTCAGGGATGCTGCATTCCCCTGTTCAGCGGCCGCACGGTACCATTTCAACGCCTCGGCATGATCCAGCAATACGCCGCCGCTGATTCGGTAAATATCCCCGAGATGATTTTGGGCTGTAGGATCGCCCATTTCGGCGGCCTTGCGATACCAGGTTTCAGCCAGCGCAGTATCTTGCGCCACGCCATCGCCGTTGGTGTACATGGCCCCCAGGTTGATCAGGGCGGGGACAAAACCTTTTTCAGCCGCTTTGCGGTACCAGTTAAACGCTTGCTCGCGGTCTTGCGGCACGCCCAGCCCTCTATGGTGCAATCCTGCTATATTAAACAGCGCCTCAACGTATCCCTGTCCGGCGGCCTTGTTGTACCAATGCATCGCCTGGGCATAGTCCTGGGCAACGCCCAGTCCTTTCTCATAATGCAGTCCCAGATTGAATTGAGCGCCAACTCCCCCGCGCTCGGCGGCCGCACGGTACCATTTCACCGCCTCGACGGGGTCCTTTGACGGGCCTGGATTTTCTCCAGCTATTATCCCCAGACTAGTCTGGGCGGAGGCAAGCCCCTGTTCAGCAGCCCGGCGGTACCAGTACTCGGCCTTGGCCTTGTCTTGCGGCACGCCCGAACCTTCAAAGTATAACCCCGCAAGATTATTCTGGGCGGCAGGCTCACCCCGCTCGGCGGCCATGCTATACCACTTCGCCGCCTCCGCATCGTCCTCTGGAACGCCCTGGCCTAAATCATACATGAGGCCAAGGTTGGCTTGCGCCTTAACTACGCCCTTCCTCACCGCGATGAGGTAAAAATTCAGCGCCTGAGCATAGTCCTGCGGTGCGCCGCCCAGGCCATTTTTATACATGTTTCCAAGGCTGAAATAGGCGTCGGCATTTTCCTGCTCCGCAGCTTTTCTGAACCAGTACAGTGCTTCAGCATAGTCCCGCAGCACCCCAAAACCATTTTCATACATTGCGCCCAGATTGAACTGAGCATCGGCAAAGCCCTGTTCGGCCGCCTTGCGGTACCAGAGGGCGGCAACTTTATCGTCCTCCGGCAACCCGCGGCCGTAACTATGCAAAACGCCAAGATTGTTTTGCGCATAGGCGTTTCCCTTGCGGGCCGCCATGAGATACCAGTACCGGGCTTGTGCATAATCCTGCTCAACGCCACTGCCATCGTCGTACATAACGCCAAGGCCATTTTCGGCTGGCGCATAGCCTTGATCGGCCGCCTTCTGAAACCAGATGACTGCCAAAGCCTCGTCCTTTGGCGTGGCATGACCTTGCCGGTACATCTCGCCCAGATAATATTGGGCGATGGCAAAGTCTTGCTCAGCCGACCGCTGATACCATTTCAGCGCTTGCGCATCGTCCTGAGGAACTCCTTTAGCCTCCTGATACATATAGCCCAGATTAAACTGCGCGGCCGGGTAGCTCTGTTCCGCCGCCCGGCGGTACCAGTTCAGCGCCTCTGAATAGTCCTGCGGCGCGCCCAGGCCTTGGTGATACATCAGCCCCAGATTATTTTGCGATGGCGCATGGTTTTGCGCGGCGGCTGTGGCGTACCAGTTAAGCGCCAGCTCAAAGTTCTGCGGTATGCCCCGGCCCTCATGATAAAGCCCTGCAATCCAGTGCTGAGACCAGACATGGCCACTCGCGGCGAGCGGCGCCAGCAACAGGAAAGTTAATTCATAATACCCTTCGCCAAGCGCGGTAAACCCATCCGCCAGCATTTGTTCGGCTGCGATGCGCTGTGCTTCGAATGGCGCGGCTGCCGATGGACCAATCAGCAACCACAGGATGACCAGCAGAGCCATTGTTTTTGCGCTGGAGCGCATTCTGTGATTCACCCTAAACCCTTGAATAGTGGACCATCAGCCAAGAATAGAATCAAACGGCTTAAGCCCGGCGCAGTTACCGGTACGCCGCAATGATCCCCAGAAAATCATCCGCCTTCAGGCTCGCGCCGCCGACCAGGGCGCCATTGACGTTCGCTACCCCCATCAGCTCCTTGGCGTTGCCGGGTTTCACTGAACCGCCATACAGAATGCGGAAACTGGCGCCGCCGGCAAATCGCGCGCTCAACTTGGCGCGAATGAAAAAATGCACCTCGGCCACTTCCGCCACAGCCGGAGTGCGCCCGGTGCCGATCGCCCAGACCGGTTCATACGCCACCACCACATTAGCGGCGGTGGCTGCGTCTGGCAGTGATCCGGCAAGCTGCCTGCCCACCACCTCCAGCGCCTTACCCGCGTTACGCTCGGATTCCGTCTCGCCAACGCAAACAATGGCAATAAGCCCGGCGCGGTGCGCGGCAATCGCCTTTTTTTGAACAATGGCGTCCGTTTCGCCGTGATCGGCGCGGCGCTCGGAATGGCCCACTATCACGGCCACCCCGCCCGCATCCTTGATCATCTCGGCGCTGACATCGCCCGTATGCGCGCCCGACGCATTCACATGGCAATCCTGCCCCCCCAGCACTATGGGGCCTGCGCCTAGACTAGATCGCATCGGGGCCAGCAAGGTGGCGGGGGGGCAAATCATCACCTGACAACGCGGCTTCTGACCGGAGTCGACGCCTGATCTGATTTTGCCGGCCTCGTCCATGGATGCGGCAAGACCGTTCATTTTCCAGTTTCCCGCCACCAGGGGCTGAGTTGAAGTATCTGTCATAAGAACCTGCCATTGTTGAGTTTTTACAAATATACTGGCGTCTTGGCGGGCCGTGATAGAGGATAATTTTTCGGCCGCCAAACGTCCATTGGAAATCCGGGTATTTGACTTTTCATGGTTTGTTGACCTATTTGCAATCCCCTTTGCCGTAAATAGGAGCACTCCCTGCCCGGCATCGGAAAAGGCCCATATGAAACTTGTTATCGTTGAATCGCCTGCAAAGGCTAAAACAATCAATAAATATCTTGGCGCCGGCTATCAGGTGCTGGCGAGTTTTGGGCATGTCCGCGATCTGCCGGCCAAGGATGGCTCGGTGCGTCCTGACAATGATTTTGAGATGGACTGGGAGGTTGGCGAGCGGTCGAAGAAACATCTGAATGAGATTGTCCAGGCGGCAAAAAAAGCCGATAGCCTGATTCTCGCCACCGACCCGGATCGGGAGGGCGAGGCGATTTCCTGGCACGTTCTGCAAGTGTTGAAGGAAAAAAAGGCGGTCGCCAGCAAACCTGTGCAACGGGTGGTGTTCAACGAAATCACCAAGAGCGCTGTTCTGGAAGCCATGGCGCATCCGCGCGAGATTGATGCGCCACTGGTCGAGGCCTATCTGGCGCGCCGCGCATTGGATTATCTGGTTGGCTTTACCCTTTCGCCGGTGTTGTGGCGCAAGCTGCCCGGCGCGCGGTCTGCCGGACGGGTGCAGTCGGTCGCCTTGCGGCTGATCTGCCAGCGCGAACTGGAAATCGAAGCGTTCATCGCCCATGAATACTGGACGGTGGAGGCGGATTTCGGACATGGCGCGTCTGACCCCTTAACCGCCCGTTTAGTGAAACTGGACGGGGTAAAGACCGAAAAGTTCACCATTAACACTGCGCAGGCCGCCGAGGCGGCGCGAGCGCGAATCCTGACCCGCGAGTACAGCGTCAAGAGCGTTGAGAGCAAGCCGGCGCGGCGCAACCCCTATGCGCCGTTCACCACCTCCACCTTGCAGCAGGAGGCGTCGCGCAAGCTGGGTTTCAGCGCCTCGCGCACCATGCAGGTGGCGCAACGCCTGTATGAGGGCATGGACATTGACGGCGAAACCGTGGGGCTGATCACCTATATGCGGACCGATGGCGTGAGCATGGCGCAGGAGGCGGTTAACGCCTGCCGCCGCGTCATCGGCGCTCAATATGGCGAGGCTTACGTTCCTGAAAAACCTAGATTTTACAGTGCTAAATCAAAGAATGCCCAGGAGGCGCACGAGGCGATCCGGCCAACCGACATGGCCCGCCTGCCCGGCATGCTGGCGCGGCTCGAAAATGATCAGCGGCGGCTCTATGATTTAATCTGGAAGCGTGCGCTGGCCAGCCAGATGGAAAGCGCCCGGCTCGAGCGCACCACCATCGACATCGAGTCGGGCGATGGCCAGGTTGGCTTTCGCGCCACCGGCTCGGTGTTGCTGTTTGATGGCTTTCTGGCCCTGTATCAGGAAGACACCGACGATAAGACGGACGATGAAGAAGGCGGCAGGCTGCCGAAAGTCGCCGTCAATGCGGCGCTGCGCCTGGAGAAAATCCGGCCCGATCAGCATTTCACGGAGCCGCCGCCACGCTATAGCGAGGCCAGCCTGGTCAAGAAAATGGAAGAACTAGGTATTGGCCGCCCAAGCACTTACGCTAGCATTCTTTCGGTGCTGCGTGAACGTGACTATGTGGCGATGGACAAGAACCGCTTTGTTCCCGATGACAAGGGGCGGCTGGTGATCGCGTTTCTGGAAAGCTTCTTCCGGCGCTATGTCGAATATGATTTCACCGCCGATCTGGAAACACAGCTTGATGAGATATCCGACGGGAAAATTTCCTGGAAACAGGTGCTTCGAGACTTCTGGAAAGACTTTAATTCTTCCATGGAAGGCATTGCTGAGCTTCGTATTACTCAGGTTTTAGACGCCCTGAATGAGGTCTTGGGGCCACATGTTTTCCCGGCTCGTGCGGATGGCGCGCCGCCGCGCCAATGTCCCGCCTGCGCGGCCGGGCAATTGAGTTTGAAGGTCGGAAAGTTCGGCGCCTTTGTCGGCTGTTCGAACTATCCCGAATGCGCCTTTACCCGGCCAATGACGGCAAATGGCGAAGCGGCGGCGGATAACGGGCCAAAGGTTCTGGGTGTCGATCCTGAAACCGGCCTGCCCGTCACCATCCGCAAAGGCCGATTTGGCCTGTTCCTGCAATTGGGCGAGCCAGCAACCAAGGGAGAGAAGCCCAAACGCGGCCCGGTCCCAAAGGACATGCCGCCTGAAAGCATTGATCTGGCGCGCGCCCTGCAACTGATGGCGCTGCCCCGCCTAGTGGGAACGCACCCCGAAACCGGTAAGCCAATCGAGGCGGCCATCGGCCCCTATGGCCCGTATCTGCGCCATGAGGGCAAATACGCTAATCTCGCCAACACCGAAGAAGTTTTCACCATCGGTATAAATCATGCGGTTACAGTGATTGCCGAGGCGAAAACCAAAGGACCGCGCCGCAATGGCGCAGCGGCATTGAAAGAACTGGGCAATCACCCGGATGACGGCGCGCCGATCCAGATCATGGACGGGCGCTTTGGCCCATATGCTAAGTGGAACAAGGTGTTCGCCACCCTGCCCAGGGGGACCGACCCGCTGAACGTCAGCCTGGATGAGGCCATCGCCCTGGTCAACGCTCGAGCCGAAAGAGGCCCATCCAAAAAGCAAGCTAGAGGCAAGAAAGCGGCGAAAGCGCCTATTGTGAAAGCCAAAAAGGGTGTGGTCAAAAAGCCTGCCGCGAAAAAACCTGCCACGAAAAACCCGATGGCGAAAAAACGCGCCAAACAGCCGGTAGCGGTCGATTGAGCAAGAAACGCCCGGACAGAGGGGGCCCGCCCAAATCAAAAAATAAGCCCGCATCCAAAAGCGCCGGCCTGCCGCCGGTCATGGTGCTGGAAATCTCCGGCCAGGACATAGATGGCGAACTGCTGGCGCAACCGTTTGAATGGCGCGGGCGTGATCCTGCCCCGCACATCCTTATTGTTCCGGATGAGAAACAATCTATGCGCCCGCCCGGTATTGGGGACAGGGTGCTGGCGCGCCTCAACCGTACGGATATGGGCTATGAGGGGCGTGTGATCCGCCTGATCGCTGGCAGGGCAGATTCCCCCCGGCGGGTTTTGGGTGTCTATCAGGTTCAGGGGCGTGAGGGGCGGGTGCAGCCCGTCGAAAAGGGCAGTGACGAGATCAGCATCCCCCGAGATGCCGCCATGGAGGCGCGTTCGGGCGAACTGGTGCTGATCGAGCTAGCCCCCGGCCGCCGCTATGGCCCGCCAACCGGCAAGGTGGTGGAGCGGCTGGGCCTGGTCAATGACGCTAAATCGGTCAGCCTGATCGCCATTCACGCGCATGGGATCCCCGTGGAATTCAGCCCGGGCGCTCTACAAGAAGCAGAAAACGCACCCGCTGCGGAATTAGGCAGGGGCACGGATTTACGCCATATTCCCCTGCTTACCATAGACCCGCCGGACGCCCGCGACCATGACGACGCGGTCTGGGCGGAGGCGGATGAAAATCCAAAAAATCCCGGCGGCTGGAAGGTGATGGTCGCCATTGCTGATGTGGCGCATTATGTGCGGCCCGGCTCGGCGCTAGACCGTGACGCCCTCAAGCGCGGCAATTCCAGCTATTTCCCCGACCGGGTCGTGCCAATGCTACCCGAGGCCCTTTCGGCGGGATTATGCTCGCTTATCCACGGCGAGGACCGCGCCGTGCTGGCCGTGCATATGCGCTTTGACGCAAAGGGCAACAAGCTCGGCCATGAATTCATGCGCGGCCTGATGCGCTCTGGCGCCAGCTTGACCTACACGCAAGCCCAGGCGGCCATGGACGGCGAAACGGACGAAGTGACCGCGCCATTGCTGGAAGGGGTCATAGCGCCGCTCTATGGCGCCTATGGGGCCCTTGAGAAGGCGCGCAAAGCCCGCCACCCGCTGGAACTGGAACTGCCGGAGCGGCGCATCGAACTCAATGCAGAGGGCGCCGTGCAGGCGATCCGCATCGCCGAGCGGCTGGACGCGCACAAGTTGATCGAAGAATTCATGATTGCCGCCAATGTGTGCGCCGCCGAAACGCTGGAACGCCTGCGCACGCCCTGCATGTATCGCATCCATGCGGAACCGGCCATGCAAAAGCTTGAATCCCTGCGCGATTTCCTGAAGACGCTTGGATACAATCTTGCGCGGGGTGAAGTGCTTAGGCCGATACTCTTCAACCGGATTCTTGAGAAGGCGCGCGATACGGAACACGCGCCGGTGGTTAACGAAGTGGTCCTGCGCAGCCAGAGCCAGGCGGCCTACAGCCCTGAAAACGTGGGGCATTTCGGCCTTGCCCTGCCCCGTTATGCGCATTTTACCTCACCGATCCGGCGTTATGCGGATGTTCTCGTGCACCGGGCGCTGATCCGCGCCTGCAAACTGGGCGAAGGCGGCCTGCCCGCCGCTCAGGATCATGACGAATTCCTGGCCATTGGCGAGCAAATCTCCGGCCTTGAGCGGCGCTCCATGGCCGCCGAGCGCGACAGTTCCGACCGCTATCTGGCCGCCTATCTGGCGGACCGCATCGGCGCAGAATTTGACGGGACGATTTCCGGTGTCACCCGGTTTGGGCTGTTCGTGCGATTGCGCGAAACTGGCGCTGACGGGCTGATCCCGATCCGTAACCTGGGAACCGAATATTTTACCCATGTGGAAGCCGAACACGCGCTGGTCGGCAGCCGCACCGGGATGCGGTTCCGGCTGGGCGATGCGGTTCAGGTGCGCCTGATGGAGGCGGTGCCGGTCAGCGGCGGCCTGCGGTTCGAGCTGGCCGATCATGTAGCTGCTGCGCCCGGCATTCGCCAAAGTCCTGCGGGCAGAGCGCCATCGGGCAAAAAATCCTCTTCGCGCCCCGGCGCGCCCCGCAAACTGCCCGGCCCAAAAACCGGCGGCCCGATAAAAGGCAAAAAGAAATAGGGTCAGACTCGATTTAATTATTGAAGCCGTTGCTTTTCCTAGCGTATCTTTAAATCGAGTCTGACCCTATTTCTTTGAGTGAGGCGCAGTGTGACACGGCTTCCGCGTTATAATCTGCCTGGTTATCCTCAGCATGTGATCATTCGCGGCAACAACCGGAACAGTGTTTTCACTGAGCCCAAAGATTACCTGTTTTTCCTGGATTGTCTGGAAACGGCCAGTACAGATTACAGATGCGCAATCCATGCCTATGTACTAATGACCAACCATATTCACCTGCTGATGACGCCGGAGCACGAAGAAAGCGTCGGCAAGACCATGCAGTCGGTCGGCAGGCGCTATGTCCAGCGCTTTAATTACAGGCACGGGCGCACCGGAACCCTGTGGGAGGGCCGCTATCGGGCGACGCTCATAGATACGGATGCCTATCTGCTGACATGTTACCGCTACATTGAGCTTAACCCGGTTCGCGCTGGTCTGGTTGACCATCCAGATAAATATGCTTGGTCTAGTTTTGCCAGTAATGCGCTTGGAAAAGCCGACAAGCTGATTACACCGCATCCGCTTTACACAGATTTAGCGTCATCGGAAACTGAGCGCCTCGCTGCCTATCGCGGCCTGTTTGAGACTGACCCGCTGGCTCAGGCTACGCTCGGCGCAATTCGTGACGCTACAAATAAAGCCTGGATACTGGGCTCGGAGCTGTTCAGGAAGCGGCTTGGCGCAGAGCTGAGCCGCCGCACTGCGCCGCTGCCCAAAGGCCGTCGCAAACCGTGAGAAAGAAATAGGGTCAGACTCGATTTATTTTCTTAACATGCCATAATACCAAGTATAATTCTAAATCGAGTCTGACCCTATTTCTTTTAAATCGAGTCTGACCCTATTTCTTTCACCGGGCAAACAGTAACAAGACGATCCCGCCAATTACCAAGCCGATGCCGGCAAGCTCCATTTGCTTAATCTTTTCCTTGAATAAAAATACGGAAGAGGCTATGGCAAATAGCAATTCTATCTGTCCTAGCGCACGAACATAGGCGGCGTTTTGGATGGTCATGGCGGTGAACCAGCCGATTGACGCCAGCGCGCCGGTCAGCCCGACCAGGAAACTCACCTTCCAGTTGCGCATGGTTGCCGCAAGCTGCCCCGGCTCGCGCCAGGCGATCCAGGCCGTCAAGCCGATGGTTTGCAAAACCAATACACTGAGCAGTGTGAACGCCGCCGGCATCAGAAAATCCTCGCGGCCAAAGCTCAGCGAGGCGGCGCGATAGGACACCGCGGCAATGCCAAAACAGCCGCCGGACGCAATCCCCATCAGGGCGGGGCGTTCGCCCAGAGAGGTTAAAAACAGCATTGGCGACAGCGCGCTTTTGGCGGCGGAAATCACCATGACCCCGATCAGGCTGATGATGATGGCGGCCGTGGCCCCAAGGCTCAGCCGGTCCCCCAGAACAATCAGGCCAAACAACGCGGTCTGCACCGTTTCGGTTTTTGAGTAAGTCGTCCCCACGGTGAAATTGCGATAGGCGAACAGCGCCACCAGCAGCACTGTGGCGACAATCTGCGCCAGGCCGCCAATCAGGCAATAGAGCAGAAACTCCAGATCCGGGAACGGCAGCGCCACATGCGTCCCATAGGCTAGCGCCGCGACGTAAATTGCCGCAAATGGCAGCCCGAAAGAAAACCGCACATAGGTGGCGGCGGTCGCCGTCAGCTCCGCTGTAAGCTGTTTTTGCAACGTCGAGCGCAGATTCTGCAAAAACGCCGCCGCGATGGTCAGGATTATCCAGAGAGGCATGGAATGACTAATGTGAGATATGGGGAATCAGGCCGCACTCATACCGGCTATGCGCCAGATAATCCAGTGATCGCCAAAATCAGGAGGTTGCCCTCGGCCCGGCGCAGATGCATAACACCGGGACCCTACATTTACCGGAAGCATCCCATGTCCCAGCAAGAAAAGCCTGATTACCACCCGCCTGCAAAGTCTGAACGCCAGAGAGTGGGCCGCGCGGTGCGTCCGAAACAGGCCGCGACCCTGATCATCGTGCGCCGCGACAAGGAGCATCCCCAGGTGTTGATGGGGCGGCGC
The DNA here is from genome assembly GCA_947085465.1 of uncultured Alphaproteobacteria bacterium. Lineage (GTDB taxonomy): Bacteria > Pseudomonadota > Alphaproteobacteria > UBA11222 > UBA11222 > CAMTWQ01. The sequence goes on along the minus strand of CAMTWQ010000090.1, from coordinate 1,591 downwards.
AGCGCCGGGCATACGTTCCTGCCGGGAAAATTCGTATTTCCGGGCGGGCGGGTGGACCGGGGCGATCTGGTGGTGCGCCCGCATGCGGATTTGCGGCCTGAAGTGGAGCAAAGACTACTCAAGGGCTGCACCCCCTCTCAGGCTCGCGCCCTGGGCATGGCGGCTATCCGTGAGACATTTGAGGAAACCGGCCTGCTGATCGGCCGTAAAACCGGAGCGCCGATGGTCACCCGCTCCAGGGTATGGACGGAGTTTTCCAGCTATGGGGTCGCCCCTGCCCTCGACATTATGGATTATATCGGTCGCGCCATTACGCCGCCGTTTCAGCCAAAACGCTTCGATGCGCGGTTCTTCATGGTCGAAGCCGAGCACATTCATGGCGATCTGCACGACACCTCGAACGCCTCGGGCGAATTGCTGGAAATCCACTGGTTGCCGATAAGCGAAGCGAAAAAACTGGAATTACAGGGCATTACCCTGCTGATGCTGGACGAGGTGAAGAAACGCCTGACCCTGCCCGCCGCCCAGGCCATCGAACTGCCAATTCCGTTTTATTATTTCCGGGGTAAAAAGCGGCTGCGCGAGGAACATTAGCTGTCGATAGCTAATTAACATGTCTGATATGTTGACGCGTGATATGCTCGGCATATTGTCATTATCGGCTCAGCGCCGGAACAGGTGGTGGTGGAAGTACAGGCTAAACTCGCGGCGCTGTTGGGTATTACTTGACTTTAACGGGGCAAACGTTAGTTTGCGGCCAAATTCATTGCTGATTTTCACTGGAGCGCCGTGCGATGGCCAAAGCCGCCACTATCAAGATTAAACTGGAAAGCACCGCCGGTACGGGCTTTTTCTATGTGACCAAGAAAAACTCCCGCACCAAGACCGAAAAGATGCTGGTGAAGAAATACGACCCGGTGGCGCGAAAGCACGTCGATTTCAAGGAAACCAAGATTAAATAGTGCTCCTCCCTATCTTTGCGGCGGCGCTTCCGGGAATGCGGCGATCCCATCACCGTAATTTAACCAGGCGACATCGTGCGAAGTCCATATATGGGCCGCCGGGCGAATGCCGGGATCCTCATCCAGGGTGGCGGCACGGACAATTACCCTTGGTTGTTCTACCCACTCGGCAACCAGATGTGAACCGCAATTTGCGCAGAAATGCCGCAACTTGCCCGGCGACGACTCAAACGAACGTAAGGATTCCTGGCCATTCAGCCATCTGAAATGCCCGCGCGCCACCCTCGCCGTTGAGGCGAACGCCGCCGCATGCGCCTTGCGGCAGGTGCGGCAATGGCAATGACCAATCGGCCCCTCGAACTGATCGACTTCATAGCTTACAACGCCGCAAAGACAACTTCCCTTCACTGAACCGCCTCCGTGTGATGTGCTTTACATGACCGTTATAGAATATCCGAAATGTCTCAAGCATTTTCAGCCTTTACGGGGTCACTTGACTCCGCAAAGGCGCCCGAAAATGCGGTTGAAAAAAAGCCAGAGCGTTTTGAAATGCGCTGAAAATGCCCTGGTTTTCATATCTGGCCGCGTTTTTGACCGGAAAACCCGGTCCGGGTTTTCCTAAAAACGCT